>CAMWXF010000135.1 GCA_947178115.1 uncultured Lachnospiraceae bacterium | reverse complement strand
TCTTCTTCTGTAAGTAGATATTCATACCGAAAACAATACGCATGAAATTTACATTTTCTGTTAAAGCATTTGTCAAATTTCTTAGCTTTGAAGCATTTTATAAAGCACCAAAATACAACTAAATACAAGAATATCCAAAATGTCAGAACAATAAACAATGCAATATAACCGAACCATTCAAATATCGTCCTCATTCTTCTCACTTCCTCTTTCATGTTTTTGTTAATTCTGAGTTTAAATACTTATACAACTTTATTATCCGGATTTTGTCAGTTGTAGCTATGCTTTATTCTATATCATATTGTACAAATTCACAATGTACACATTCATTGTGAAATCAATCGTTCTGCAAAGTATCGTTGTGTAAGAGATAATATATTGCAGAGGTGATAAAATGATCGATTATAGTCCTATGTGGGAAACAATGAAAAATAAAAGCATTTCTCAATATTATTTGCTAAAGCACGGGATAGATAATAAGACGCTGTACAATATAAAGAAAAATGAGAATATAACAATGCTTACTTTAGAGAAACTGTGTAAGGCAATCAACTGTACACCAAATGACATTGTACAATTTAGAGACACAGAAAGCTAGGGTGTTTTTTTGACTCATTTCTTCCTACTTGTTTGCGGTGATCTGTGTTACTATAGAAATATGGCTCGGAATAATTTCATAAATACGGAATAATAAGAAAGCCAACAGCTTTGTAAGAGGTCTATTGGTTTTCTGCCTATTTATGATATCGGAAAAACAGATTGTGAGTCTTTGCACGATAGGATATACTAATAGTAACGTAATAAATAGGATGGCAAAAGAAAAGTACAGCCCAAAAGGTGGCGAATATATGAACGAAGAAGAAATAAAGCAAGATACCAGAACCGTAGAACAGATTGTTGATGGCATGAATTTATTTGATGATGATTTGATGTCTATGGTGTTTGATGGCAATATAGAAGCAACGGAGCTTTTATTAAAGATTATACTGAAAAAGGACGATATTCAAGTTGAAAGCGTTGTAGGGCAAAGAGAATTTCAGAGTCCTGTGGTTGGTGGACGGGATATCCGCTTAGACATTCTGGCAAAAGATAGTATAGGGAAGTATTATAATGTTGAGGTGCAGAAGAAACCGGAAGGGGCACACATACGCCGTGCCAGATTTAACAGCAGTATGATGGATTCTCGGATGCTGAAAGCAGGGCAGGAATTTTCGGAACTTCAGGATTCTTATATGGTGTTTATTACGCAGACAGATATATTTGGATATGGGCTGCCGATGTATACGATAAACCGTCATTTTGAGGAAATTGATGATTTATTTGATGATGGGTCTCATATTGTATATGTGAACGGAGGCTATAAAGAAGATGACGAGATCGGAAAGTTAATGCACGACTTTGGCTGTAAGGAATCGAAGGATATGTACTATTCTGAGTTGGCTAAAGGGGTGCGGCATTTTAAAGAAGAAGGAGGTCGGAAGATTATGTGTGAAGCAGTTGAGAAATATGGGGATAGAAGAGCATTGGATAAGCAGATAGAGCTGATAAAAAATTTGATGGAGTCTATGAAATGGTCTGCGGAACAAGCTATGGTAGCTATGCAGATACCGGATGCGGATAAGGCTCTGCTTTTGCAAAAGTTATGAATAAGTAGTGAAATGTTTTTAAGACATGTTTTAGGTCAATTGGTGTGAGTTTGTTTATGGGAAAGGGCTGATCTCTGTTAGGAGAGCAGAGAAAGCTTCTGTTGATATGCGAAAGCTATAAGAAAGGGTTAGTGACCGTCTGATAACAAGAGGTTTATTGTTATCGGACGGTTTTTGGTATGACGGCATGCCCGTGTTCTGTGGTACTTTTCTATTTTGGAAGAATTTCTTCCTACTCGTTTGCGCTAATCTGTGTTACTATAGAAATATGGAGAACATGATTACGGTCACGGATATCACAAGTGCATACGGAAGGAAGCAGATTTTGCAAGGCGCATCTTTTACGGCACAAAGAGGTGAGTGTGTCGGCATTGTAGGCGCTAACGGTTGTGGGAAATCAACACTTCTGTCAGTGCTGGCCGGTACGCTGAAGCCGAAGTCGGGAGAGGTGCTCTATTACGGGAGATGTGCGTGGAGCGACGGTAAAGGTGCAGGACAGGATACCCGGCAGAGAGCCGGCGGTATGCGCGGTGACAGGGAATTGATTCGGCAGATGACCGGATATGTACCGCAGGAAAATCCGCTGATTCCGGAATTGACCGTCTATGATAATCTGCGGCTGTGGTATCCGGACAGGCGGAAACTGGAGGAGGAACTGGCGCAGGGTTTCTTAAGTCTTCTGGGAATCGGAGCGTATCAGGGCAGGCAGGTGAGCAAGCTGTCCGGCGGGATGAAGAAGCGGGTCAGCATCGGAATCGCCATGGCGGGTATGCCGCCGATTCTGTTACTGGATGAACCGAGCGCGGCGCTGGATCTGGTCTGTAAGGAGGATATCCGCAGATATTTACAGGTGTATCTGGAGCGTAAGGGGACGGTAGTGATCACAACCCATGAGGAAAGTGAGCTGGATCTGTGTCATAAACTGTATGTGATGAAGGATGGGCGTTTGCAGCAGGCGGACAGGAGGCTTCGCGGCGAAGCGCTGGTCCGGATGTTCTGATGTAGAGATTGTGATGACACAGGTAAATATCAAGGCGGTTCGTGTGATACGATTGAGATGAATGGAAAGAATGAGGTAGAGATGGAAGAGCAAAAGGATGGAATGAATCAGAATAATTTAGATAATTATTTGCCGCAGGAGATACCGATCCCCGGTGTGGAGCAGCAGGCGAATGATTCCAATGCGGGTCAACAGGAGAACGATCAATATACGGAGCAGCAAGTGAATAACCCGTATCAGCATAATCCGTACGGACAGCAGGCAAACGATCCGTACGCAGGACAACAGATGAATAATCCGTATCAGCACAATCCGTACGGACAGCAGTCGGAAGATCCTTATGGTGGACAGTTTAATTCCTATAATCAACCAATCGACCCATATGGTCAACGAGTACGACCTTATATACCACAGGCACAGAGGAAGGGAAATGCCGTAAAGATCGCGATTGGAGTGGCATGTGTGCTGGTGCTGATCGTGGCGCTGCTCATCGGCGGGATGGTATATTTGAGGAGTACGCCTGCCTATAAGATCAGCAGGGGATTTCGCAATCTCGGTAAGGAGATGAGTCAGACACAGAACCAGCTGGTGGAGAAGATCGGCATAAACGAACTTCTTCTGATGATGCAGGAAGAGGGCAGTCATGTGGATTCTTCCCTGAATTTTGCCACAGACCTTCCCCTTTTGGGTCATACCACATTAGGAATCGATACAGATTACTATAAGGATATGAAGGCCAAAGAGCTGAATGCGGATACGACTCTAAGCCTGATGAATATGGATTTTGCCCATTTGAATATATATGCGGACGAGGAGAATTTCTGTTTTTCCTTACCGGAACTGTTTCTGGAAAACATGTATATTGAGAATGAACATGTGGTGAGCCAGTATAATAACTCTATCCTGGCGCAGCTCGGTTCTAAGAGCAATATGGAAGACTTTTCCATAGAGCTGTTTGCGGATGCGGATAATAGAGTGCGGCCGCAGGAGTGGAGAGATCTGGATAAGATATGGGAGAAGTTTGAGGGAGATCTGGAAGCCTGTAAGGATGGGATGACGATCAGCAAGGTAGAGAAGGGGCTGTATCGTGTGACACTTCCACAGAAGGAGACTGACAAACTGCTTAAAGATATTCTGAACAGTTATGCGGAAATGAGTGACGTTGAAGGGATGCAGGATTTGTGGAAAGATTATAAGAAGCTGCTCTGCTCTGATATCAGCCTGCTGTTTGAAATTAACGGCAGCCGTATCGACAGCATTATGCTGGAAGAGCCGATCAGCCTGTGGGATAACAATGCTTCCATCGAGGGCGAACTCTTTTTCCTGGGAGAGGTGAGGAGTATCGACAAGATGCAGGGCAAGGTGACGATAGGCGGCGTGGACGGAAAGAAGAGAGAAGTGCTGGGTCAGATCGAGCAGACATCCAACAGCGATACGTATCAGATGGATATGGATATCAAATATTCGGAAGAGGAAGAAAGCGGCAGGATTAAGTTTATCATGAACTGCGATGCGGCCAGGGACGACTTTGACATGACATTCACCCTGAAAGACGATACGGACGATATGGAGGTCGCGCTGGAAGGCAGTCTGGATGACATCGTGAAGGGAGAGAGTCTGGAAATCAGTCTTGATAAGATGACTTTCAGTACGGATGATGAAGAGGTTTACCGGATTAGCGGGGACATTGCCATAGAGCCGCTGCGGGATAAGATAAAAGCTTCGGTGAAGCCGGATACGGCGTTTTTTGAGATGTCATTGTCCGATTGGCAAAAAATTATTGATAAGCTGGACGATGCGTACGGAAGTATTCTGAATTCTTTGTGGTAATAAGGAGGACATACGCGCATGGGCGGAACGGGAGATCAGGATATGATCGAGGAGATCATGAAACATCTGGACAGTGAGTCTGCACAGGGTGTATACCGGATGAGTATTACTTTTGACGACGAGGAGGAGCAGAGTAAAACTGTTTCTCACAAATGCTGCAATATGTACGGCAGACCTGCCTCGGAAACGGTGGGTCTGTTAGATATGTACACGGATATGAATGCAGGGGAACCTGATCGGAAGGCGTAACTGCTATGGGACAGAGAATGCGTTATCTGTATACGGAGATCAGGAAAGCAGTATATATGTTCCCGCGCATGTTATTACAGGCAATCCTACTTATGGCGCTCATAGGTATGATTGCTTTTTGTGCAGTAAAAACGATGGAACGGGAACCGCTGGCAGTCAGAGCCGACATCGGTGTGGTGGTGCGGGAAGATGACAGAGTGACCCGGATGGCTTTGCAGTATGTGGAGAATCTGGAGAGCGCAACGCAGGTATGCCATTTTATTCAGATGCCGGAAGACGAAGGTTTCCTTGCACTGGAAAAAGGGGAGATTGCGGCGCTTGTCGTGCTGCCGGAGCAGATTGTGCAGGGGATCATGGATGGACGCAATCCTACGGTGAACATATTTTTCCCTAAGAATGCGGGACTGGAGGCTATGCTTCTGCGGGAACTGACTGAGTCGGGAGCGGGACTTCTACGGGTGGCGCAGGCACAGATCTACGGCGCTTATGACACGGCGGCAGCATACGGGATGATGGAGCAGTTGTCCGTCATGGAGACCGATATCGACAGCTATAATCTGGCGTTTGCGCTTGACCGGCTGGCAGTCTACGATACAGAGACGGTGTCCGCCACCGGGCAGATGAGTGTGCTGCAATATTATGCGGCTTCCGGGGCGGTACTGTTTCTGCTGTTGTCCGGTATGGCGCTGTACCCGGTTATGCGGCGGGAACCGCTTGCGTTTCGAAGACAGCTTGCACGTCAGGGAACGGGCGGCATATGGCAGGGATTCTGTCAGTGGTTGAGCGGGTTTGTGTGCATGGAGCTTCTGATTTGTGTGCTGTGGCTTCTATGGAAAGCAGCGGGGATCATGGTGCCGGAGACGGTGGGGAAGATAACTGAGGCGCTTTTGGGAAGAGGCAGTGCCGGCGGTACGGGTGTGAAGATAGGGATGTTTCTGCTTGTGACGGTGACGGTATCCACATATATCTATCTGCTGTACAGCATCGCGGGCAGCAGGACGGGCAGTATACTGCTGATCTGCCTGCTTTCCGTAGTGATGGTCTATCTGTCGGGTGGTTTGATTCCGTCGGTGTTTCTGTCAGGGACGGTACAGAAGGTGGGGGAAAAACTGCCCACTGCTTAT
>CAMWXF010000134.1 GCA_947178115.1 uncultured Lachnospiraceae bacterium | reverse complement strand
GGCGGGAATCGGCGGCATTATGCTTTTTGGGATTCCGCTTCACAAAGATCCGCAAGGAAGTCAGGCGTATGCGGCGGACGGAATCACCCAGCGGGCAGTCCGTTTTATCAAGGAAAAATACCCGGAGATATATATTGTTGTGGATATCTGCTTGTGTGAATACACTTCTCACGGACATTGCGGCATGGTGCAGGGAGAAGAAATTCTAAATGATGAGACATTGCCTTATCTGGTGAAAATGGCAGTGAGTCTTGCCGAAGCCGGAGCGGATATGGCGGCGCCTTCTGATATGATGGACGGTCGTGTGGCGGCGATACGGGAAGGACTGGATCAGGCTGGATTTACGCAGATGCCGATCATGGCATACAGTGCCAAATTTGCTTCCGCTTATTACGGGCCTTTTCGGGATGCGGCTCATTCCGCGCCGGGATTTGGTGACCGCAAGAGTTATCAGATGGACTTTGCCAACGGACAGGAGGCACTTAGGGAGGTAGCGGCGGATATAGAAGAGGGCGCGGATATTGTGATGGTGAAACCGGCGCTTGCATATCTGGACGTGTTGAAAGATGCGGCGCTTACTTTTGACGTGCCGTTGGCGGTATATAATGTAAGCGGCGAATATGCCATGGTAAAAGCGGCAGCCGCAAACGGATGGATCGATGAGAAGCGTATCGTAATGGAAAATCTGACTGCCATGAAGCGGGCAGGAGCAAAGATCATCATTACATATCATGCTTTGGATGCGGTGAGGTGGATATAGAACATGGACACAACGAAGTCAGAACAACTTTTTACAAAAGCACAAACATTGATTCCCGGCGGAGTGAATTCCCCGGTTCGTGCATTCAAAGCTGTAGGGCGGCATCCTTTTTTCGTAGATCGGGCACAAGGACCGTGGATTATAGATGAAGACGGAAACAAATATGTGGATTATGTCTGCTCCTGGGGGCCGGGGATTCTGGGACATGCCCATCCTAAGGTGATCGAGGCGGTACAGCAGGTCTGCGCAAAGGGCTTGACCTTCGGAGCGCCCACAGCCGGAGAAGTGGAACTGGCGGAGCTGATCGGCACCTGTGTGCCGGATGTAGAGATGGTACGGTTGGTCAGCTCCGGAACCGAGGCAGTAATGAGCGCGGTGCGCGTGGCAAGAGGTTTTACAGGCAGGGATAAGATTATCAAATTCGCCGGGAATTATCACGGACATTCCGACGGACTGTTGGTAAAGGCGGGTTCCGGTCTTATGACGCAGTCGGTGCCGGACAGCGCGGGAGTACCTGCAGGCTATGCGGCGAGTACCCTGACGGCAGTCTATAACAATGAGGAATCCGTGAGAAAGCTGATGGAAGAAAACAGCGGTCAGGTGGCGGCAATTGTGGTGGAGCCTGTGGCTGCTAATATGGGCGTTGTGCCGCCGAAAAAAGGTTTTCTCGAATTCCTGCGCCGTATTACGAAAGAGCAGGGAGCGCTTTTGATTTTTGACGAGGTTATTACGGGCTTTCGGCTGGCACTGGGCGGTGCGTCAGAGTACACGGGGGTTCATGCGGATTTATATATGTTTGGTAAGATCGTGGGCGGTGGCATGCCCTTAGCGGCTTATGGCGGCAGACGGGATATCATGTCCTGCGTTGCGCCGTTAGGTGCGGTCTATCAGGCGGGAACATTATCGGGTAATCCTGTGGCGGTGACGGCGGGCATTACGACATTGAAGATTCTGATGGAGGATACGGGAATCTATGAACGGATCGATCGACGGGCGGCGAAACTGGAAGCGGCTTTCCGGCAAACTGGTTTATGCGTAAATCGTGTGGGTTCTTTGCTTTCTGCATTTTTTATCCCTGGATGGGATGGAAAAGAAGGAAAGGAAATAGGGGAAAGGAAAGAGAGGAAAGTTGAGAATTACGAAGATGCGTGTCAATGCGATAGAGAGGCTTTTGCAGATTACTTCAACAGGATGCTGGAGCGGGGGATCTATGTAGCGCCGTCACAGTTTGAAGCTATGTTTGTGTCAGATGCTCATACAGATGAATTGATTGACAGGACTTGTGAGGCAATTAGGGAGAGCATAGAAGAATATCGAATCTTATAACGCGGTTTAGATTGTTAAGAAAGTCCCGGATATCAATTCGGGATTTTCTTAACTGTTCAGAACCCTGTTCTTCACAGTTACGAAGCACCTTCTGGACAGTTACAGGAAATTTACTTTAAGATGTTGACTATAATAAAACAGGTGTTATAATGTACTTGTACAATAAGCACATTTGCATACCCAAAAATAAAGGCGGTGGGTTATGGAAATTATTATCAGCAATAACGCAAATAAGCCAATCTATGAGCAGATCACATCACAGATCAAGGCAATGATCATGAGCGGAGAATTACAAGCCGGAGCTTCAATCCCTTCTATGCGTGCATTGGCGAAATCGATTCATGTGAGCGTTATCACCGTCCAGAAAGCATATGAGGATCTGCAGAGGGACGGGTTTATTGAAACGACTGTCGGCAGGGGTAGCTTTGTGTCGGCACAGAACAAAGAATTTTATCAGGAAAAGCAGCAGCGTATTGCGGAAGAGCATTTGCAGGCGGCGGCTGAAATCGGGCGGGTGAGTAATATTTCTCTTGAAAAACTGACGGAATTGTTAGCCTTATTTTATCTGGAGGACGATTAACATGGAGAATATTTTAGAATTGCAACAGGTTTCCAAAACCTTTCCGAAGTCAAATTTTACATTGAATGACATATCATTTTCATTACCATACGGAGCAATCTTAGGCTTTGTCGGAGAAAACGGCGCGGGCAAGACTACGACGATTGGATGCATCTTAAATACGATCACAAAAGACGGAGGCAAAGTAAAGCTGTTTGGTAAGGAAATGCTGGACGCTGATACAGACATAAGAGAGAAAATAGGTGTAGTCTATGATGGGGATAACTTTCCGGGGCATTGGAGCGCGGAGCAGTTGTCGAAGGTCATGCAGGGATTTTATACGAAATGGGACGATGAACTGTTTTGCAGATATTTAGAGGAATTTCAATTGCCGCCGAAGCAGAGGATCAAACACTATTCCCGTGGTATGACAATGAAATTGGCGATTGCCGCTGCGCTTTCCCATCATCCGCAATTACTGATCTTAGATGAAGCTACCAGCGGTTTAGATCCCATTATGCGTGATGAAATGCTGGATGTTTTTCTTGATTTTGTGCAGGAGGAAGATCACTCTATTCTGTTATCTTCCCATATTACGAGCGATTTGGAAAAAGTTGCGGATTATATTACTTTCATCCATAACGGCAGTCTTATTATGACTGTATCGAAAAATGATCTGGTATATAATTATGCTGTTATGCGCTGTAAGGAAAGCCAGTTTCTTGCCTTGGACCGCAGTGACATGATTGCATATCGAAAGCGGGATTTTCAGATTGATGTGTTAGTTCCCGACGGGAAAGAAGCGCAGCGCAAATACAAGGATGTTGTCGTAGACCATGTTTCGCTCGATGAGATTATGCTGCTTTTAGTAAAGGGGGAACAGGTATGAAAGGGCTCTTGAGAAATAATTTCTATGGAACGCTCTCAAATGCAAAAGTATTTGCAGGGTTTATGATTTTATTTGGAATTTTCGGTGTCGCTGTGATCAGTCAGTCGGTGCAGATCGGTTATGTGATGATAGGTAGTATCGGATTTTCCCTAAGTGCAATTATTGTTGCTAAGAACGAGTTTACTACGAAATGGGGAAAATATAAATTGACCTTGCCGGTAAGGCGGGCGGATATTGTCAAAAGCCAATTTTTGAATCAGGTGATCTGGCTGCTTGTCGGAACATTTTTTGTCGGAGTTGAAGTGGGGTTGTCGTGGCTTTTTCACGGGTGTCCGTTTGATCAGTACATTGACGTTCTTACATTGTTTGCGCTGGGGATCAGTATGAACCTTTTTATGGGAGCAATATTCTTTCCGCTGTTCTATGCAGGCGGGGAGGAAAGAGGCGAAATGTTCTGGATGATTGCGATACTCTGTGCGTTCGGCATTGATTATACGATTATCACGATACTGAATGAACTGTTGGAGCCGGGGATTACGACCATCGTATTTGGGGCAGTTGCTTTGATTATATGTTCATCGGTGGCTTTTGGAGTATCTTATCCGGTGACTGTCGGTATTTTTAAACGGAAAGAATATTAGGTCTTAATTGCTGGTGGTCATTTCAGGGCACAGCATTAGAAGCTATGCCCGCCTCCGCCACCGCTGCTACTGCTTCCGCCACTACTGCCGCCACTGCTCCCACTACTGCCGCTGTCGCTGCTTGTAGGATTGTAGGTGCGGCTTTCACGGATAAAGGATGCCTTTGGCTGTGTATAGTTAAAGTGATTTCTTCCGCTGCGCAAAAGTTCTCTTCGCCCTGGTTTTTTAATTCTTGCGAAGAAACTTACCAGCCCATAGTTCAACAGAAGCGCAAGGATGACAGCAAGCAAACCATTGCTGATATACTTCATAGGCTGAGCGATCTTCTGCCCCTTCAGAAGGGTTAGAATTTGATCGTATGTGTGCGCTGCACAACCGTAATAATTTCCGTCGGATGCATAGCGGTAAACATTGTCCGTGATCGTGTCGGCATAGGATTTAGTGATTACCTTATAGACAGCACCGTCACTGTGAATCCATATATTACGGTTATCCATGTCGATGAGGAAAAGAGTTCCGCTGGATGTGCCGAACTGCTCTTTGTAATATTTCCGGGCATAGGATTCCGTGCCGCGGTCATTGTAGTCAATTGTCTTAAAAGCCACGTTTCCGTAGGCTGTGATCTCCTGCAATAATGCAGCAAGTTCCTGTTCTTCCGCATCATTAAGAAGTTGTGCATCATCCTCGATTAATGCGCGGTAAGATGTTTCTGAATTAGTGTAAACTGCACTGTCGTCGGGGGCTGCCTGCGATTCATTGCCGATATATGCTTCGTCCGTAGCGAAAGACTCCCCGGCTGTATTTTCTGTCTCTGTATAATTATCCTGTTTATCTCTGACTGTATTCCATGGATACAAGACTGCCACTGCAATTACTGTGATGATTCCAATCAGTATGCAGAGTTTTATAACATTATTCTCACGCATTTTCATCACCTCCCCGTCTGTTGAACTGCGGTAACTTACGTGTGGTCAGCGTATTATATCTTCCGATGATGTCCATCAGTGTCCAGATAACCGCGCCCATAGAGATAACTGCACCGCCGTAATAATACAGATCTGAAACGGGATTCCATATAATGATCACAATAGCCAGCAGGATCGCCGCACCGGGCTTTACCAGTACCGGAAGTGATTCCTTAAGCGAACCGATGCGTATGGATTTTGGTGATCTGTTCGAGGAGATTATGCGCGTAAAGACGACAAACAATAATAGGAAGACTACCGTCAATACAGCGGCATTACCGCCGCTAGAGGCCATGAAGACTATGATAAGCGGCATGATAAATAAAAACATCATGGTGCCGAACACGCCGATCATAATCTGTAACATTATCGAATTGCCGGATTTCTTGGACGGTTTCCGTTGCCCGATTTCGGCATAGTTCACCCAGTCGTCATTTGTACCGTTTTCGAGTCCTTTATTATCATTTTTCTGTTTTGCAAAGACATATCCTCTATCGTTTTCCCTCGTTTCCTTTGCCTTGATCCGGGACATCTGCGAAAAAGAAATCAGAGCACATACAAACGCGAGAAGTGCTGACAGGATCAGTGCAGCGTTAGGTCTGATGGTAAAACGTAGATTCAGTATTAAAAACAGTGGAATCGCCAGAAGCAGGGAACCGATCACATATTTTTTCCGATCTACCGGCAGGTCTGCAGCCGCCTTCCCTGTCTGCCCATTGACCACGGCGTAGGCT
>CAMWXF010000133.1 GCA_947178115.1 uncultured Lachnospiraceae bacterium | reverse complement strand
GATGAATACATTGACTTGATCACAGGAACCTCAACGAAACTCGGGGATGTCAATATACCCGCTTACGGCTTCTATTATTTCAAGAAAAAATAAATGCCAATACAAAAGCCGTCACAGAAATGTGGCGGCTTTTAAAATAATCGCTCCGTCCATTCACGAGTTCGCGAAGCAAAACTCGTAATTGAGCGTAGCTCAATTTTTTTTACAGTCTCTTGAGCAGTTCCTCTCTCTGCGCCTCATAACCCGGCTTTCCGAGAAGAGCGAACATGTTCTTCTTGTAGCTTTCCACACCCGGCTGGTTAAACGGATTCACACCCAGAAGGTATCCGCTGACACCGCAGGCAAATTCAAAGAAGTAGAACAATTCACCAAGATAGAACTCATTTACCTCTGGAACATTGATCATGAAGTTAGGAACCTGTCCGTCCGTATGTGCCAGAATCGTGCCGTTCATAGCGCTCTTGTTGACGAAATCAACATTCTTACCTGCCAGATAATTCAGACCATCCAAATCTACCGGCTCCTCACCGATGATAATCTCTTCTCTGCTCGTCTCGATATTGAGGACTGTCTCAAACATCGTTCTGGCACCGTCCTGAATGAACTGTCCCATGGAATGTAAATCCGTGGTAAGATCTACACTTGCTGGGAAAATACCTTTCTGATCTTTACCCTCGGATTCGCCGTAGAGCTGTTTCCACCACTCGGACACATAATGTGCGCTGGGCTCATAGTTTGCAAGAATCTCGATGCCTTTACCTTTTCTAAGTAGAATATTACGAAGGGCAGCATATTTCACCGCATCGTTTTCCTCGAAAGGAGCGTTAAGCGCCATCTTCCTGCCTTCCGCCGCACCTTCCATCAATTTATCGATATCAGCGCCGGACACCGCGATCGGAAGCAATCCTACAGCCGTCAGCACGGAGAAACGCCCGCCTACGTCATCCGGTACAACAAAGCTCTCATATCCTTCTTCATTGGCAAGGTTCTTAAGTGATCCTCTCGCCTTATCCGTAGTAGCATAGATTCTCTTTGCCGCGCCGTCTTTACCGTATTTCTTCTCAGCCATCTCTTTAAATACGCGGAACGCGATCGCCGGCTCCGTAGTTGTTCCGGATTTGGAGATCATGTTAATAGAGAAGTCCCTGTCACCGATCACATCAATCAGATGTTTGATATAAGTAGAACTGATAGAGTTGCCTACAAAATAAATTTCCGGTGTCTTTCTGATGGATTTATCCACTACATTGTAAAAGCTATGACGCAGGAATTCGATCGCCGCTCTCGCTCCCAGATAGGAACCGCCGATACCGATCACGACAAGTACCTCGGAATCATTCTGAATCTTAGCAGCCGCCTGTTTGATCCGCGCAAACTCTTCCTTATCATAATCAACCGGCAGGTCGATCCATCCAAGGAAATCATTCCCTGCTCCGGTCTTGCTCACCAGCAGCTCTTTCGCATCGAGCGCCAGCTTCTTCATGGACTCTACTTCATTGTCCCCGATAAAAGGCGCCGCCTTAGAATAGTCAAATGTAACTTTACTCATTTTGTCCTCCATTCCGAAACGTCCGACTGCCATTCGCAGCCTGACGATCCAATTTGTCTTCTATCTGCCACTACACATAAGTGTAACATTGCAAACATGGTTTTTCAAGATTTTACTTTTTTACCACTATCTTCCTGCGCTGTTGCATAAGCCGTCCTACTGTTTCTGGTTAACCGCATCCTCAATCAATCCGATGATCGTTCCGATCGCATCCCGCTGATTGCTCTTCGTCATCGCTTCGATATAAATGAATCTGTTGAAATACAGCTCCTGTATCTTCTCCAACAACAATTTGTTCGTTAGATCATCTTCGTCAATCACGATACTGAACCCCTGTGACTCAAAAGATTCCGCATTCAAAATCTGATCCCCTCTGCTGCTGGTCGCCGGAAGCGGAATCAGGATGTTAGGCTTACGAAGCGCCAACAGCTCACTGATCGCGTTCGCACCGGCTCTGGAGATAACCAGATCCGCCATGGCAAAGATATCCTTCATTTCGGAACGGATATACTCGAACTGTTTATATCCGGGCGTTGTGAGAAGCAGATTATCCATCTTCTCCTTCCCGCACAAATGTACCACCTGAAAATCTTTCAACAGCTCCGGAAGCACGTCTCTGACTGCCTGGTTCACCGCCGCGGACCCCAGACTGCCTCCCACTACCATGATGACCGGTTTAGAGGCATCGAAGCCGCACAGCCGGTAACCGGCTTCCTTATTACCCATGGTAAGTTCCTTTCTGATGGGAGAACCTGTCAGAACCGCCTTACTCTCCGGCAGCATACGAAATGTCTCAGGAAAATTACAACATACCTTCTTCGCCACCGGAATACATAATTTATTGGCGAGACCGGGCGTCATATCCGATTCATGTATGATGCACGGAATTCCAAGCGATGCCGCCGCACGCACTACCGGAACGCTGACAAAACCGCCTTTGGAAAAGACCACGTCCGGCTTTATCTCTTTGAGATACTTCCTTGCCTCGGACATTCCCTTAAGCACACGAAACGGATCCGAAAAATTCTTAGGGTCAAAATATCTTCTGAATTTACCTGTGGCAATACCGAAATATGGAATATTAAAATCTTCCATTAACTTCTTCTCAATACCGTCATAGGAACCCATATAGGCTATCTCATACTGCAGTTCCCGCAGCTTCGGAATAAGCGCCATATTAGGGGTCACATGTCCGGCGGTTCCGCCGCCGGTAAGTACGATCTTCTTACTCATTATGGAAGAAACCTCCTCAATTATCTAGGATTTCCTGTAGCGCACATGCCAGTTGGTCAGGGCAGGAAGTGTTTTTAAATCCGCACTTAATACCACGCAGTCTCTCGATTGCATCCTCAATCTTCATTCCCGACACCAATCTGGAAATGCCCTGTAGGTTACCGTTACACCCTCCCGTGAATTCAACAGACTTAATTACGCCATTTTCTACCTCCAGGTCAATCGCCTTAGAGCATACTCCCTGTGGATGATAAACCATTGCTATTCCCTCCAGTTTACGATATTTTATTTTGCCCGAATATATCCTTTTTACACAATATTAGATATTGTAGCATATTTTTCTATTTCTTTCCAGTACCGCAGCCGGTTCGAACCCCTATATTTTGCCGGACCATGTATGAAAAGTACATATCATGCACTAATTTGACGATACTTTACGGCTTTTATAGCCGGAACTATCTAATATAATATAGGTATGCGGATTATATTTATCATATTTAGGGAGGATATGGCGAATCATGCTTGCATTTTTTTTTCAACATAAGAACTTCATGATTGGGATTCTGGCACTGCTGTTTGCTAGCATCATATGCCAGATCGTGATGGGAGTGATATATCACCGTCTGATCTGGGAAACAGAACATATGTCCACAACCACGAATAAATCTTTGCAACAGCTCAAGCTCAAATTCTCCGGATACAGCAAGATCAACGAGAAAGTTGCCAATGTTTCTGTTTTCGTAGACAAATTTATAAGCCATGTCAAGATCGGCGCCATACCCTTATCTATGCTGAAACACTTGTCGGGACAGCTAATGCTGCTTTCCGTTCTTGTGGCAGGCATAGGCGCCTGTCTTGGAATTATACATAATGAAAATTTCTTTAGTATCGTACCTTTCTATGTTGTGAGTTTTCTGGGATTATATTGTTATTTCGCGGTTTCCTCTCTCATTGATATACCCGGCAAGATCAATATCCTTCGGATCAATCTGGTGGACTATCTGGAAAACCATCTGGCAAATCGATTAGAACAGACAGAGCTGGATATGCAGATGATCAGCCCGCGCGGACAAGATATCCCGGATACGCAGCGAACTGCCGCCGGGGCAGATATACAGAATAACCCCGCCGCACCGGGTCCGGTGGCGGAATCCGACGGGCAGAACATGCCAAACGACTCAGAAACAGCCTATGCGTCAGAGGGCACAGACATCCCCGGCGTTTCCGACGCCGAGCTTCGGGAACTGGAAATGCTGTTGCAGGAAATTGCCGCTACCTTCACAATTTCCTGAAAGCATTTTTCGAAAGTATAGATTCTCCTCTATTTCGTATTTCCTAAAAAGATCAGCCCGACCGCACCCGGACCGGAGTGTGCACCGATACTCGGTCCGATGGGCCTGATCTCAATATCCGTATAACCGAATCTCTCTGTGATCATATTCGCAATATATCTTGCATCCATTTCACAGTCCCCGTGAACAATACCGATAAACACCTGCTTATCCTTATATTCCCCCAGCCGTTCCTCCATATTATCCACCAGCGTCATGAGCGACTTCTTCCGTCCCCGAACCTTATCTAAGGCTACCAGCCTGCCCTCTTTGTCAAAATATAGAATAGGCTTAATATTGATTACTGTACCGAGGATCGCGGAAGACCGGGATAAACGCCCGCCGCGATACAGGAAATTGAGATCATCCACCGTGAACTGTATGTTCAGATGGGGACTGTTTTCCCGTACCCACGCTGCCGTCTCTTCCAGTGAACTGCCTGCCTGCTTCATCTCGATCGCCTTGCGGATCATAATACCCTCACCCAAAGATGCCGACAGAGTATCGATCACGATAATGTTCATGCCCGAATATTTTTCCATGATCTCATCCGCACCATTCACAATATTATTATAGGCGCTGCTGAGCGCGGAAGAAAAACTGATATGCAGAATATCCTTATCTTGTTTAGCATATTCCTCAAAACGTTCCCTGATTACCTCCGGATTGCTGGCCATAGTGGCTGCCTTCTTTCCCTCGCGCATAGCATCATAGAACTCTTTGACGCTCAGTTCCTTACCGTCTCCGTATATCTCATCTTCTATCGTATAATAATGCGGAATTACTCCCACTCCGTGCTCTTCCAGATAAGCCGGATCCATATCACAGTTACTGTCCGTTGTAATTACAAATTCTCGCATAATATCCATCCTTCTGTCATTATTTTAATCTCTTTAGCAGTCAGCCTTAGCTCTTTTTCAGTTTAACACAATTTTGTCAAAATAACGAGCATAATATGTCGACCAACTTGACAGATGTATTCCCTTCGCCCATTTTATCACATTCCTATTGCTATATATAACAAGCAAAATAATTCGGACAGAATGAACTTCTGTAGAATCCCGTTCATCCTGCCCGAACCATTCGGCATATACTGCTATCTGCCGTCATTATTATTTTTACACAGATATATTGCTTATAACCGGCTTTATCATTACTCGGATTTCTTCTTCCGTCTGCCGATCACAACTCCGCCGCCTATAAGCAGAGCCGCTGCAATACATGCAATCAACGCTGTTACGAAACCGTTATTTCCTCCCGTGCTTGCTTCAGCTGTGGTATCTGCCGGCGTCTCATCCTGCGCATCAGTATCCTCATCCGCCACTGCCGCCGCACCGCTCTCTCTTACAAGTACCATCGCTGAAATCGGCTCCACCGTAGCACTGCCTGTAATCGTATCAAGCACTTCCGTACCCGCATTTTCACCATTGATATAAACATTCCAGCTTCCTTCCGGAAGAGTCACCGTGGTTCCTGCCTCATTGGCATTAAAGATCACAAACAGCTCGTCTGCCGTTTCTCCGTTTATACCGCCCTGAATGTCGAAAGCAACCACATTGGCATCCAACCCTGTCACCGGTGCGACTGTTGCCGCCACGTCTTCCGCCGTTGTCAGACGCAGCGCACCGTGTGCCTTACGGAATGCAATCAGACCTTTATAATACTCGAAGACCTGTGCATGGCTTTCGTCTTCCAGATCACTCCATTTCAGACAGTTAATTTCGTCTCCGGAGGAATAACTGTTGGAATCAAAAGTACCGTCCGCACGCT
>CAMWXF010000132.1 GCA_947178115.1 uncultured Lachnospiraceae bacterium | reverse complement strand
AGCATACAGAAATGAGGTTTATTATGGATGATATAAGGAAAAATAATATTGTAAGAGACGTAGAACGTCCGGATCGTATGCATGGAAGAGGCCTTTGCGGAAAGAAAATGATGATACCGATGGCAGCGTTTCTTCTATCGATGATTCTTACCGCCTGCGGAGACAAGGTATATCTGAAAGACATCAAGGCAACGGATTATGTGACACTGGGAAATTATATCGGAATAGAAGCTTCCGCCGCGGAACCGGTAGTGGAGGACGGGCTTGTGGACATGTACATTCAGTATTATATCCTGCCGAACTATACTACGACGGAGGAGGTCACCGGCAGAGCCGTGGAGATCGGCGATACGGTCAATATTGATTTCGTCGGCTATATTGACGGAGAGGCTTTTGATGGCGGTACGGGTACAGGGTTTGATCTGACGATCGGCTCCCGTCGATTTATAGACGGTTTCGAGGAAGGGCTGATCGGCGTGAATATCGGTGAGACGGTATCTTTGGATTTGAAGTTTCCGGACCCTTATGAAAGGAATCCCGACCTTGCGGGGGTGCCGGTCATATTCGAGGTTACGGTCAACAGTATCAGCAAACAAGTGACACCGGAATTGAACGATGAGTTTGTACAGACTCTGGGAATAGAAGACTGTAAGACAGAGAAAGATTTGCGGGACTATGTGTACAATTATTTCTATGAGACGGAAGTGCAGAATTATCAGAATACAATCGAGACAACCATAACAAACGCGGTTATGTCGGAATGTTCTTTCAAGGAGCCTCCCGCTAAGATGGTGGAGCGTTTCACACAGAATCTCAAGGATGTCATGAATGCCAATGCGGTTTCTATGAATATGACGCTGAAGGATTATATGCAGGAGTATTACGGACTGGATCCGGAGGGATATGAAGAGAAATTTAAGACAGAGGCGCTGACAGCGGCACAGCAGTATATCATGTTCCAGGCGATTGCCGATGCGGAAGGGCTAAATCCCACCGAAGAGCAGATACAGGAGGAAGTGGGTAGCAGAGTGGAAGTCTACGGTTACGAATCCGAGGAGAAATTTAAGGAGAGCATGGACATGGAAATGCTGCGGGAGCAGGTAATGAGAAGGAATGTCATGGATTATCTGAAAGAAAACGGTAAGATCGAGATGATATCCACGATAGAAGATTAACGGGGTTGCAGTTATTGATCGGAGTTTTCCGAGAAGACAAACAATAAGGGATGAAGAAGGAGAGGTTATATTATGAGCAGCATGAATCTGACAGACATTAAGGAGTTGTATCGTAACACGGAGAACTATATCGACAAGGAAGTAACGGTCGGCGGATGGGTGAGAAGCATCAGAGATTCTAAGACGTTCGGATTTATTGTAGTAAACGACGGCACTTTCTTTGAGACGTTGCAGGTAGTGTACGGCGATACGCTTGATAATTTTGAGACGATCTCTAAGCTGAATGTGGGATCGGCAATCGTGGCAAAGGGAAAGATCGTGGCTACACCGCAGGCGAAGCAGGCATTTGAGATGCAGGCGGCCGAGATCATCATAGAAGGAGAATCCACGGCGGATTATCCGCTGCAGAAGAAGCGGCACAGCTTCGAGTATTTACGGACGATCTCTCATCTGAGACCGAGAACTAATACGTTTCAGGCGACATTCCGCGTGCGTTCTCTGATTGCTTACGCGATTCACACCTTTTTTCAGGAGAGAGGTTTTGTGTATGTGCACACTCCTATTATTACGGGAAGCGACTGCGAGGGAGCAGGTGAGATGTTTCAGGTGACAACGATGGATATGAACAACCTGCCCATGACGGAGGACGGACAGGTGGATTACAGTCAGGATTTCTTCGGCAAGGCAACAAATCTGACTGTCAGCGGGCAGTTGAACGTAGAGACATATGCTTTTGCGTTTAAGAACGTGTATACTTTCGGTCCGACTTTCCGTGCTGAGAATTCCAACACGACCAGACATGCGGCGGAGTTCTGGATGATCGAGCCGGAGATTGCGTTTGCCGATCTGACAGATGACATGGAACTTGCGGAGGCGATGTTAAAGCATGTGATCCGATATGTGCTGGACAATGCGCCGGAGGAGATGAATTTCTTTAATCAGTTCGTTGATAAGGGACTAATCGAGCGGCTTAATCATGTGCTTCATTCCGACTTTGCGCATGTGACTTACACGGAGGCGATCAGTATTCTGGAGAAACATAATGATGAGTTTGAATACAAGGTGTCATGGGGATGTGACTTGCAGACCGAGCATGAGCGGTACTTGACGGAACAGGAATTTAAGCGTCCGGTCTTTGTGACCGATTATCCGAAGGAGATCAAGGCTTTCTATATGAAACTGAATGAGGACGGCAAGACCGTGGCGGCTATGGATTGTCTTGTGCCGGGAATCGGTGAGATCATAGGCGGCAGCCAGAGAGAGGATGATCTGAATCTCTTAGAGAAGCGAATGGAGGAGCTGGGTCTGAATAAGGAGGATTATCAGTTCTATCTGGATCTCAGGAAATACGGTTCCGCGCGTCATGCGGGGTTTGGTCTGGGATTTGAGAGATGTGTCATGTATCTGACCGGTATGAGCAACATCAGAGATGTGATTCCGTTCCCGAGAACAGTGAATAACTGCGAATTATAAGTTTACCGGATTAGGATGAATGGGGAGAAGAGGAACGGCGGGATGAGGAGAAGATATACACAGACGATATGTATTGTGCTATCCTTCATATTGCTTATACTGGCGGCAGACACGGCGACGGCCACCACGATTTCTGATCTGCAGGAGGAGCTTAAGAATAATCAGTCGCAGCTTAAGGATGTCAATCAGCAGATTTCCGATTATAAGGGTGCGCAGGCGGACATCGGGCAGGAGATCGACGAGCTGGATGCGGAAATGGTGGCGCTTCTGACCGATATCAATCTGATCAAAGAAGCGATCGAGAATAAAGAGGCGGACATTGTGAAAGCGCAGGAGGAGTATGACGCTGCGCTGGCGGAGAAAAATAAGCAGTATGAGGCCATGAAGGTCCGTATCAGGTTCATGTATGAGAAGGGGGAAGTATCCTATCTGCAGATGTTCTTCGGTGCGAAGAGCATGGGCGAGATCATGAACAAGGCAAGCTATGTGGAGGAGCTCTACGAATATGACAGAAGACTGCTGGAAGAGTATGAAGGGATTGTGCAGCAGGTAGCGGCGCTTCAGGATAGTCTGGAAGAAGAGAAATCCGAGCTGGATACTTCCCGAAGCGAGCTGGAAGAGGAAGAAGCCTATGTGGAGGAAGTACTGGCGCAGAAACAGCAGGAGTATGAAAACTACAATGTTGTATTAGCAAAAGCAAAGCAGGAGGCGGCTGTCTACACGGCTAAGATCAAGCAGGAGACGGCACAGATCAAGAAGCTGGAAGAAGAGGAGCGTAAGCGCAGGGAGGAAGAAGAGCGCAAACGTAAGGAGGAAGAGGAGCGTAAAAAGGCGGAGCAGTTGGCTGCGGCAGACGACAACTCGGATTCCGGTAACGATACCAGTAAAGAGCAGAAGAAGGAGACACCAAAACCGTCCTCTTCCGGAAGCGGCAAAGGACAGCAGATTGCGGATTTCGCATGTAAATACGTCGGATCGCCTTACGTGGCAGGCGGAACCAGTCTGACCAACGGAGCGGACTGTTCTGGTTTTGTGATGGCGGTCTATCAGGCTTTCGGCTACTCGTTGCCGAGAAGTTCCTATGCGCAGTCCGGAGCCGGCAGAGCGGTATCTTATTCCGAGGCACAGCCGGGAGATATTATATATTACGGTGGGCATGTGGGTATCTACATAGGAAACGGGCAGATCGTTCATGCCAGTACAGAACGGACGGGAATCAAGATCGCGGCTGCGACCTATCGAAGCATTGTTTCTGTTAGGAGAATTGTATAAAAATATTGTGTATTTATAAAACGTTTAGTATAATAGTAACAAACAGTGTGTGGGAGAAACTGTTTTGCTGAAGGGAATTATGTTATTTGCGGAGGTAATTCTATGAAAATCAGGGCAAAGTTAACAACATTTTTTTCAGTGATCTGTATTGGCTGCATGATAGTCGCAATTTTATGTATCTTGACGGTTGCAAAGAACCGGATCGCGAGCATGAATGACGAGCAGTATAAGACAGAGGCTGAGTATTACGCGGCGAAGGTCAACGAGTGGATTGAAGGCAACTCCGCGGTGCTTGACACGATTAACGTGTATATGACGACGCAGGACGAGCTGAACAAAGAGAGACTGTGGGATTACCTGCAGGCACTGACAGCGGCTAATGATAACACAACGGATATTTATGTTGCCTTTACCAGTGGCGAGTATTATGACGGTGCCGGATGGGTACCGGACGAGGGATGGGATTTTACCAAGCGTCCATGGTATGTGGGAGCGATCGAATCGGAAGAAAAGGTATGTAGTGAGCCTTTCTTAGACTCTGTTACCGGTAATATGGTAGTTCCCGTCGGGCGTAATTTTAAATGTCCGGATGGCAGCAGCGGCGTGATCAGTATGGATCTGCAACTTCCGATTCTGTTTGATCTGATGGACGAGGTGGTGGATACCACAGATGGCAGCTATGCATTTTTGGTGAATAATTCGGGCTCGATCCTGATGCACCAAAACGATGCATTTATGTCTACGGAAGCTAATACGGTTAAAATGGCGGATGTTATGAACGGTGCATATGTTACGGCAATCACCGACGGAAGCCAGATGGTAGACTATGACGGCGAGAGCAAATATCTGAAAGCGTGGCCGGTTGGCACGATCGGATGGAACATCATAGTTGTAACACCGGCATCTGTTTATAATCAGGTGGTAGTACAGATTTTGAAGTATGCGGTAGTGGTTTTGATCGTGTCTGCAATTGTAGCGGCGATTATCGTGGCCGTTTATAGCGGAACCTTTACGAAACCGATTCTGATCATGCAGAATGAGGTTACCGAACTCAGAGAGTTGAAACTTCAGCTTAAAGAGAGTGCACTTAATCCGAAACGAAAAGACGAAATGGCCATTATGGATCGGGCGATACAGGAAATGCGTTATGCACTTCATGAGATCGTGCAGCAGATGATGAATGCATCCAGTGTACTTCGTACGCAGTTTGAAAATGTAGAAGGTTCTGTGGAGAGTACGGTTACGAATAATGCATCTGTTAAGGATACATTGGATCAGATCGTTCTCGCCATTGATGATGTGGCACAACAGACGCAGGTCGCGAATGAGAATCTGGCGGATTTTGCGGATAAGCTAACGCAGGTTGCCGAGGGAATGGAACGGATGAACGAAGTTGCGAATGCGGCGGTTCAACAGTGTAATGACGGAATGCACACGGTTAGTATGTTGTCTGAGAAGATCAATCTGAGCCGTGAAATACAGGATGCTACATATGAGACAGCTAATAGTCTGTCGCAGAAGTCGGTTTCCATCGATGGTATCAGCAAGACGATCAGTGAGATTGCTACCCAGACATCACTGCTTGCATTGAATGCATCGATTGAGGCGGCCAGAGCCGGTGAGGCAGGCAGAGGATTTGCGGTCGTAGCAGAGGAGATCGGACAGCTTGCAGGGCAGACCACTTCGGCGACGCAGAACATTAATCAGATCATTACGGAAATACAGAATGAGATTAGAAATGTCAGCGCGCAGATCGGAGAGATTCAGGGGACTACGGTAGAAAGTATGTCGGCAATGGAAGAGACGCAGGGCGTATTCCAGAGGATCAGTGACGACATTCTGAGTATGGGCAGTGATATCAATGAACTGGAAAATGCGGTCGATAAGCTGAATAAAAACAAGAACGAGATCGTGGATACATTCTCCGGCATATCCAGCGAGACGCAGGAATTGTCTGCGGCAAGCCAGGAAGTAAACAGCAGAGTCGAGGATCAGAATG
>CAMWXF010000131.1 GCA_947178115.1 uncultured Lachnospiraceae bacterium | reverse complement strand
CTGAAGTTTAACGCCGACTGGAAAGGAAAGATCAGCGAAATCGTATGCACCGACAGGGCGGGAAACGCTTCTGACAGCAAGACCGTCGGTACAAGCGGCAGCATAATCGTGGAAGACAATGCGCCCATTATTACTATTATGGAAGCGAATATGACCGATGCTTCAAATCCGAAGCTGGGGAATGAGGTATCTGAGGATTATTATGATGAAGGCGACGCACCCACGCTCTATGTGTGGGTGCAGGATGAAGGTGCGGAGGGTATGGGAATCTCCGCGGGTATTGAGAAGATCATCTATGTCATCAACGGCGAGGAGCAGGAGGTGTCGGGAGATTTTGCGGGCACTCTGACCAGCAGCTATGGATTTACCGTACCGTTGACTGATTATGCGGGTGTGATAAACGTCACGGTGAAAGCGGTCGATCATGCCGGGAATACGGCGACAGAGAATGTGACCGTAAAGATCAAAGGTAAAGAGAAGGCGCCGAACGCGAAGCCTGATTATCTGAAGGACGCGCTGGGAGGCCTGTCGCCCAATAGTGTCTATGTGATTACGGTTTCCATGGATGACGGCAGTACGACGGAATATACCTGTACCACGGACGAGGATGGGTACATACCTTTTATTTTGCAGGAGGATGGGACTGATCTTTGCGGTAAGACGATCACGATCATCAAGAAGGGTGACGGCGTAAATACACAGGATTCTCAGCCGCAGAATGACCTTACAATCGCGGCGCGCCCGCCGGCACCCACAGGAACGGTAACGCCGGAACTTGCGGAGGGTATGGACGATGCGGTGATTAACATCACCGTCAATGAGCAGGATGAGGGAAAGAAGGAGTACAGTACCGACGGCGGAGCAACATGGACCGATGTGCCGGAGGATAATATCATTAAGGATCTGGCACCGGGAAATGTCCTCATACGGATAAAAGCAACAGAAACGGAGTCCTACGGAGAGACAGAAACAATTACGGTTAATCAAAGCTCCTATACGATTAAGGTGGTTTTCGCATGGAATTATGATGGTGCGGATACTGCATATGACGTTAAGGATAACCAGACAGGTAAGGACGCGTTGATGAAACCGATCGATCCGGAGAGGAGCGGCTTTGACTTTACGGGCTGGTACAAGTCGGATACGTGCGGGGAGCAGGATAAATGGCGTTTTGAGGATACCGAAGACGGAGAAAAGAACCTCGTGAGGGATATCGTTGATAAAACGCAGGAAGATTATAGAAAGAAATATACGGTGACAGATGGAATGATCACCGTGACCCTCTATGCGGGCTGGCGTGAGAACGTGGCACCGAATCTGGATGCCGTGTTGATGGACGGCTCAGAGGAGAAGGAGGATCAGGAGCAGTGGTATTCAAGCCTCTCCATTGCGCTCACTTATTCCGATAATGTGGGTGTGACGAAGTTGTACGGCAAAAAGGACAAAGGAGAATACGAGGAACTGTCGATTGCCGGAAACAGCGTAGACGGTTCTGACGGGGACGGATATGCGCAGTACCGGTTTAAGTTTGACGGTGTGGAGGAAGGAGAGCACACCTATGCCTTCAAGGCAGTGGACGCCGTGGGCAATGAGACAGAAACTGATGTTGTGACCGCGAAGCTTGATACGAAGAAACCGGAACTCGGAGAAGCCTCCTTTGACGAGGGATATAAGAATCTCTGGGACTGGATCATCCGCAATGACAAGCTGATTATCACGGTTCCCGTGACCGAAGCGGACAGCGGCATTGCTATCGTGGAGTATGAGTTGATTCCGGTGGATGGCAGTACGGGCGAGGTTTCGGATGTTACAACAGGAAATGCAGATGTGAAAAAGGCTTCCGACAGTGATGGAAGCGAAGGTTACAATTATAAGGCGACGATCAACATTAATCCGGATTTTAAGGGCCAGGTTAAGATTGTGGCAAAGGATAATGCCGGAAATGCTTCGGCTGCGAAGACCATCGGTACGGCCGGAAATGGAATAGCGGGTGTTATTGTAGAGGACAATGCACCGGAGATCACGATTCTGGCGGACCGCGGCGTAAACGACGAGGCGGCTACGCAGGTGGACGGAACAGCACTTTCGGATAGGGATTACTACGATACGGCGCCGAAGCTGATCGTGAAAGTGGAGGACGAAGAGACTTCCGAAGGTAAGGCAGTGACAGCAGGAATTTTATCGGTCACATGGCAGATCAATGACGGAGCGTGGAATCCGGTAAGTGCTGATTTTGTCTCAAATATCAAGACCTCGTATAGCTTTACGATCAATGAACTGGAAGGTCAGACCGGCGTATTTAGCGTGACGGTGAAAGCTGTAGATCAGGCGGGCAATGAGACGGTGAAATCGGTGGAGGTTGGAGTTAAAGAGAGGGAACCCGTGCCGAGACCGACCATCAATTATATAAATGAGAAACTGATGGGGCTTACACCTGATGCAAAATACGGAGTCGAGGGCAAAATCATTACCGCGGATGATCAGGGCTGCATAGATATCCGGGAAGAATGGTTTGGCAGCAGTATACAGATGTACGCGAAAGGGAAAGAGGGGCGTACATTAGACAGCGAAGATGCACAGGTCGTGCTGGCGGCACGCCCGGACGCTCCCGATGTGGCTAAGATTAGTGACGAAACAATCAAAGGAAAGAGCGACGGTGCATTGACGGGAGCGGATACGACGATGGAGTACAGCGCGGACGATGGTGTAACATGGAAGGCGGTGGAAAATATCGTGAACGGCGATATGACGGGACTTCCGTCAGGCGAGATCCGGATCCGATTCAAGGCAACGACGACGGCGCCCCACGGAGAGCATGCAGAGGTCGAGATCGGGGAAGGCAGAACGCTGACGGTTACTTTTGAGACCAATGGCGGAAGCAGCCTTGCTCCCGTCACAGGAAAATCGTGGAACGACACGCTTGCCCGGCCGGAGGATGCGGTGAAGGAAGGATTTGCCCTTGTGGGATGGTATAAAGAGGCGGGATTAAATAACGCATGGAATTTCGAGGGAGAAGTGAATGCCGACCGCCTGAACGGGGAGAATGGCATTACCGCCGACAATCCCGGTATCACCCTCTATGCGGAATGGCAGGACAGCGCGAAGCCGAACCTCAGTGTGGTTCTGGCGGATGATAAGAATGCCGGGAACTGGTATCAGGAGCTTGGCTTTATCATAACTTATTCGGACAACGTAGGGACAAAGAAGCTGTATGTCAAGTGTGATAACGGAGACTATACGGAACTGAGCACCTCCGGCAGTGTGGAAAACGGTAAAGATCAAGGCGGAAATACGAGATATCAGCTTACCTATAATAATTTAACGGAAGGAGAACACACCTATACATTCAAAGCGGTTGACGCGGCAGGAAACGTGGCGGAGACAGAGGCGCTGACTGCAAAAATGGATACGACGAAGCCGGTGCTCGGCGAGGCATCTTTTGAAAAAGGATATAAAAATATATGGAATTGGATCATCCATAAGGACAGTCTGATTATCACCATTCCCGTAACAGAGACAGGGAGCGGCGTAGATGCCGTAGAGTATACTCTGGTACCCGCAGACGGACAAGCGGGTGGTGGTACAGACGGTAATGCAGACAGCGGTCTAAGCGGCACGACAGGAAACGCGGAAGTGAAGAAGACTTCCGGCAGTGAGGGAAGCGCAAGCCCCGATTATACGGCGACAATTAGTATTGTGCCGGACTTTAAGGGAACGATTACGATCGTTGCTTTAGACAAGGCAGGAAACCATTCGGAAACGAAGACAATCGGTACGGACGGCGGCGGTATCAAGGGCGTGATCGTGGAAGACAATGCGCCGATTATCACGATTCTGGCAGATCGTTTTGAGACAGACGAGACTGGAACACAGATAAACGGAGTGGATATTTCTGAGAGTTATTATAAGACGGCGCCGGAGCTGCTTGTAAAGATAGCGGATGATGTGGTTGACGACAGTCAGGAGATCGTTTCAGGCATAGCGTCTGTTTCGTGGAAGATTGACGGAGAAGAACATGCGGTCAGTGGGAATTTTGATGATTCCATGCAGTCTGACTACAGTTTCAAGATTACCGATCTGAAGGGAAAGAGCGGTCAGCGTACAGTGACCGTGACGGCTGTCGATCAGGCGGGCAATACTGCGGAAAAAACCGTAATTGTCAGGATCATAGGCAAGGAAGAAAAACCGGATCCTAAGATTGATTATGTAAATGAAAGACTTATCGGGCTGAAACCGAATACCGATTATGTTATTCAAGAGACATATGTGACCACAGACAACAACGGAGAGATTCAGATTCCGGAATACTGGCTTGAGACTACGATCTCCATCTATCAGCCGGGGGATAATGTTGCTACAATAGACAGTGATACGGTAGAGGTGGCGATTCCCGGTCGCATAGATACGCCGGACGCGAAGATTGATTACCGGCAGGAAAAACTGATCGGCTTAGAAGCAAATGCACAATATCTGATAGACGGCATCATGATAACAACGGATACCTCCGGTTCTCTTGCAATAGAAGAAGAACAGATGAACGATGAGAGCCATGAGATCGTAAGGGAAAGAGTCGAGGGCAAATTCAGAAGCAAGCCGCAGAATCTGTTGATTCCCACCCGTCCGGCGGCGCCCGAAGGAGTGACAGGCGTAAATACAAGCCGGAAAGGAGCCGTCAACGGCAAGCTGAAGGGTATCGATGACACGATGGAATACAGTGAGGCCGACAGCGGGCAGTGGATTAAGATTACGAACGAACAGATGGAAATGCACACGGGTAAAGGAAATACAAAAGGAGACGAGGAGGAAGAAGTCGGCGAACGGACAATAGGCGGACTTGCAGCCGGGGAGTATCTGGTACGGTATCAGGCGACAGACTATTCTTTTGTAGGAAACGCTGCGCAAGTCACGATTTCATGGAAGAAGGCACAGAGCAAGCCTGGAAATGGAGAAAAAGATCCCGACGACGGGGATGAAAATCCGCCGACAGATGGCAATCCACCCACAGGCGGCAATCCGCCGGCGAACGGTAATCCGCCGACAGACGGTAATCCACCGACAGACGGTAATCCACCGACAGACGGTAATGCGCCCACGGACGGTAATCCACCGACAGACGGCAATCCGCCCACGGACGGCAATCCACCGACAGATGGCAATTCACCCATGGATGGTAATCCGCCCACAGGCAGTAACCCGCCGGGCGGTGAAGGGATACAGGTCGTACCCGTGATCATAGAGGGCGGCAATATTATAATTTCGGGAGAACCCGGGGCAATTGCAGAACCCGGTCCTATCATGACAGGCAGCGTGAACGGCATGACGGCCGTCAGCACAATTCTGCAGATAGATAACGGCAATGGCAGTGCCACAGGCGCAGTGATCGTGACAGTAGTCTGCGAAGAACAGGCATACACCGCGGGCGTAGCCGATACCGTAGCTGTGGCAAACGCGGTTCTGACACCTGAGCAGTTACAGCTTGTAAATGACGGCGAGACCATAGTGATCCGCATAGACGTAAAGGATATCTCGGGAAGCGTACTAAAACAGGATCAGGAGATTATTGAGGGCGGCATAGAAGCATATCAGAAAGAGCTGCCGGGGCTTAAGCTGGGCATGTATATTGACATCTCCATGTTTATCAGAGTCGGCGAAGGCGACTGGAATGCCGTTACCGAAACCAAAGAACCGATTGAGGTAATCATCGGCATACCGGAAGAACTGCGAAGCGAGGGCGGGAAGTATTACATCATCCGCGCCCATGACGGCGAATATACGTTGATGAACGATTCAGACGATACACCGGAAACAATCACCATCAGTACGGAGCTGTTCTCAAGCTACGCGATCGCCTACCAGCAGAGGGATGAGGTGAACCAAAGCCATAAGTGCGGGCTGTGCCATATCTGCCCGACATTCCTCGGAATA
>CAMWXF010000130.1 GCA_947178115.1 uncultured Lachnospiraceae bacterium | reverse complement strand
GGGGATATTCGCTGACGGATCTGTATGTGTGGCAGATAGAGCAGTATAATCTGCATGGGGATTCGGGGAAGAATACGGCCTGTTGTAATAAGGAAGAGATGGTACTGCAGGCTTTTTGGATGTTGGCTGAGATGAAGAAGAACCCCGACGGATATCTGGGCAGGCTGGACAGAGGCGCAGGGATGGATAAAATATAGATAATCTGAAGAAAGTATAGAGAAAGCATATGGAGAAAACGGAATTTATTGAAAGATTACAGCGTGCTCTTGCCGCAGGCATTTCCAGTAGCCAGGTGGCGGAGAATGTGCGGTATTATCAGGATTATATTGACTCAGAGATCCGTAAGGGCAGAAGCGAGAAGGAAGTGATGGACAGTCTGGGTGATCCGAGACTGCTTGCCAAGAGTATTATTGAGGCAAACAAGCACGCCGGGGTAAGCTATGGTTCGAATCGGGAGTATGATGATGAGGTGGCGGATGAGCCGCAGGAGTGGGAGTCGGATCGCAGCACGCCGAAGGGGAGGAGCATTGTGCTTCCGGGATGGCTTGTCATGTTGATTATTACGGTATTGGTGCTCCTGGTGATCGGTGTTGCGTTTTCACTGCTCTATCTCTTTGCACCTGTAATTATGGTGGTGTTGGTGGTTCTGCTGCTTGTTAAGGTGTTTCAAGGGCGTTCACATTGAAGCTTTTTCATAACAAAACAGACCATTTGGGTAAATGGTCTGTTGAGGGGAGTATATAAATAATTATATATAAGGGTCTGTAAATAGAAACTGAAGGGGTGTTTCCATCTACAATTATTATTATATACTTTATATGAGAAAATGCAATCAAAAATAGTACTAAAGTCCTATACAATTATTTGGTGATTTTATATAAAAATCTAGTACTAAAGAACTAGAAACGGGCTGTATATTCTGTTAAAAATCTTGAAATACTATTTCTGTAACTAAAATCAATCAGGAGGTATTTGAGATGTCTAAGAATGACTATAACCAGAATTCACAGAATGACAAGCAGCAGGACAAGGCAAACAATTCTAACAGCCAGAACAGCCAGAATAACAATCAGAAGAACAATTCTAAGAACAGTTCCGGCAGCAACGCACAGGACAATCAGAAGAACAACTATTAAGCAACAGGTAACAGATTTTTTAAGACGCAAAACGGTATGGTCGATGGCCATACCGTTTTGTTGTATTTTGTGAAAAAATTGTAAAACATATCGGGGAACATTGTTATTTTATAAACTTTAGTATACAATGTCTATGGTGAAGAAAAGTAGAAAGATATAGTGAAATCCGACAGTGCACTGTCGGAAGGGAGTATTGTTGGAGTTCTGAATCGGAGGAGATTATGAAAAGAACATTGGGATGGATTGCATGCATAATGTCAGTAATTATGCTTGCCGGTTGCGGAAATGCGGATGGCACGAAGACGGATGGTGCAACGGAATATGCCGACACCGCGGCGGAAAATATAAAACAGGCGGGACTGGGAGCTATGGCGCTTCTCTACGATGATTCGGTCTGGACCTATGACGAGACACAGGGTGGCGATACGGGACTTGCTTTTACGGCGAAAGACGGCTCTTTACTGGGCATTTCCTGTTCCAGAGAATCTTTTTATCAGCATCCGCTTGATATGTTGAATATTTCAAGACAGATTTGGACAAGCTATGCGGGTTATGAGGAAGTGGAAGAACCTACGGCAATATCCGTTCAAGGTGAGGAATGGTACGAGTGGGTATATAAGTATGAAGAGAACGGTGTGACGACAGTAGCATTACAACGTTTCTACGGTAAGAATTATTATGCATATACGATGTCCTATATCGCCGAGGAGCAATTCTATGAAGCCAATAAAAGCGAAGCACTTAAAGTAATGAATTCTGCGACAATGAGTGTGCCGGACAATGATGAGGCTGAGGAGAAAGCAAAAGAATTCCTGGTGGGAGAATGGAACCTCGGCGATCAGGGATATCTGGTCATGAATGAGGACGGCACGTATTTCTGGTACATGGACAGCAGCAAAGACGAGAAAAACATGCATAAAGGAGTCTATCACGGTGATGTGACGAATGATGCGGTGGGCTTTAAAGAGGGAGAGGGAATTTATTTTGTTCTCTATCCGGAAGCATTATATATAGATGGGAAAGAGGGGAAAACCTCTGCGGCGAAGTATGATTATGCCGTTTCCATGATCAAACAGGATGACGGGACCTATCAGATGCTTAACCCGACTACTTTTGCGTTGTACTCCATGCAGAAACAGGAGTAGAATATGGAGAGATTAGAGTATATCGCACCTTGCCATTTTGGGCTGGAAGCGGTTTTAAAAAGAGAGATTACGGATTTGGGATATGAAATCGTCTCGGTGGAGGACGGGCGAATTACTTTCGCAGGGGATGCGCAGGCAGTCTGCCGTGCCAATATTTTCCTGCGCAGTGCAGAGCGCGTTCTGATTAAAGTAGGCAGCTTTCATGCGGAGACGTTTGAAGAGTTGTTTCAGGGTACGAAAGCTCTGCCATGGGCGGATTACATACCGAAGAACGGGAAGTTCTGGGTGACGAAAGCGGCGAGCGTTAAGAGCAAATTGTTTAGTCCGTCCGACATTCAGTCGATTATGAAGAAGGCTATGGTGGAGAGCATGAAGAAGGCTTATCCTGCAGACTGGTTTTCGGAGAGCGGCGACTCTTATCCTATAAGGGTATTCCTGATGAAGGACGAGGTGACGGTGGGATTGGATACTACCGGGGAGTCGCTTCATAAGCGCGGATACAGGAAACTTACGGCGAAGGCACCGATTGCGGAGAATCTGGCGGCAGCGCTTATTATGCTGACACCATGGAAGGGAGACCGCATTCTGGTTGATCCGTTCTGCGGCAGCGGAACGATCCCGATTGAGGCGGCTATGATGGCGGCTCATATTGCGCCGGGAATGAACCGCAATTTCACTGCGGAGGAATGGACACACATTGTAGACAGGAAGAGCTGGTATCGCGCCGTGGACGAGGCGGAATCACTGATTGACATGGATGTGGAGACCGACATTCAGGGGTATGATATCGATGAGGAAATCATTGCGGCGGCGAGGGCTAATGCGAAGCTGGCAGGAGTGGAGAAACTGATTCATTTCCAGCGCAGGGATGTGGGGCAGTTAAGCCATCCGAAGAAATACGGGTTTATCATTACGAACCCGCCCTACGGGGAAAGAATTGAAGATAAGAAGAATCTGCCGGGGCTCTATGATACGATCGGAGAGCGGTATAAGGCACTGGACAACTGGTCCATGTATCTGATTACCGCCTATGAAGATGCGGAACAGGCGATCGGCAGGAAAGCGGACAAGAACCGGAAGATATATAACGGTATGATGAAGACCTACTTCTATCAATATATGGGACCGAAGCCGGGTGGAGGCAGAAGATAAGTTATGCAGCAGGAAAGACAGAACAATCTGATGAAAAGAATGGCGGTATATTGTCTCGTGTTTGTGGCAACAGCGATGAGCGCCATACTGTATTACTCCGCAAATAAGATCATTGTGGTGGCGGATGTGGCACAGGACGAGGTCGTACAGGAGTCTGCCGGCAGCGAGGAAAGCACGGAAAAAGCCGTCGTAGTGGATAAGAATAATATTACGATTGACCGAAATAGTCAGAATACGAAATTTTTTTGTATTCCACTGCCGGAGGACGTAAAAGCGGAGGAAGTGATCATTGAGAATCACTACATGGACAGGGAATTGTGGGTGAATATTACGCATAAAAATCCCCATGAACATGAGAAATTCTATGAGACTAATGGCGTGTATGGTAATTGTGAGAGTGTGACGAAAGGACATTTCGATGTGGAGAAGGACAGGATGTGCCTTCGGTTCGATCTGACTGGAGTGTATGAGTATCACAGTATTTTTGAGGACAATACGCTCTATGTGGAATTTATGACACCGAAGGAGGTCTATGACAAGATTATCGTGGTTGATCCGGCATACGGGCTGCAGGAGGACGGCGTTCTGTCAAATGGAGTCAGCGCCAAGGATATTACACTGGAAGTTGCCAAGGCTGTCAAGGCAAAACTGGACAATACGGATATCAAGGTATATTATACAAGAATGGACGACAGTAATCCGACGGCGGAGAACCGTGTGGAACTGGCGGCGGCAACGAAGGCGGATCTGCTGATCCGGATAGAGGTGAGCGGTGATACGAATACGAAGCTGTACGGCACGGAGGCGGTCTATAACAGCAGGTTTTTCATTCCCGGATTCGGCAGCGTGGAGCTGGCGGATCTGTTAGAGCGTGAAGTGGTCACCGCGATCAGTGGTAAGGCGAACGGACTTCTGGAGGCAGGAGAGGAAGACGCGGTGATCAGCAATGCCACAGTACCGGCGGCGGCGATCAAGGTAGGATATCTGACGAACGGGCAGGAGTTCATCCTGTTGCAGCGGGAGGATTATATCCAGCGTATTGCAGAGGGAATCTATCAGACAGTCATGAAGGCATATGAAAAATAGCATAAATCATGTTGGAAGCACTTAAGGAGATAAGGCGATGAGACGACAGATCATATTTGCCACAGGCAATATGGGAAAAATGCGGGAGATCAGGGATATTCTACGGAATATAGATGCCGATATCCTGTCCATGAAAGAGGCGGGGATCGAGGCGGATATTGTGGAGGACGGCACTACTTTCGAGGAAAATGCGGTTATTAAAGCTAAGGCGGTGGCAGAGCTTTTAACAGAGCATGACGGCGGAAAGTATAGAGCTGCCATCGTGTTGGCGGATGATTCCGGTCTGGAGGTCGATTATCTGAATAAAGAGCCCGGAATTTATTCGGCCAGATATATGGGGGAAGACACGCCCTATAGTGTTAAAAATGAAAATCTGCTTAAGCGGCTTGCGGGCGTGCCGGCAGAGAAACGCAGCGCCAGATTCGTATGTGCCATAGCGGCGGTTATGCCGGATGGCGATGTGATCACCACGCTGGGTACGATAGAGGGAAGAATCGGCGACCGGGCGGAGGGGAATAACGGATTCGGTTATGACCCGATCTTCTATGTTCCGGAGTATGGCTGCACTACGGCACAGTTGAGCGAGGAGGAGAAGAATCGAATCAGTCACAGAGGCAGAGCGTTAGAGGCAATGGAAGCCGAACTGAAGAAGAAATTATAGCAATATTATACATGCGCACACGGAAGTGAGGAGATTAATGAAAATATTGATTGTAAGTGATACGCATCGGCATAACGCCAATTTCCTGAAAGTGGTGGATAAGACGGGCCCCCTTGATATGGTGGTGCATTGCGGAGACGTGGAGGGAAGCGAGCTTGTGATTGAACAGGCGGCGGGATGTCCTGTGGAGATGGTGCAGGGAAATAACGACTTTTTCTCGGAGCTGCCGAAGGAAAAAGAATTTATGATAGGGCGGTACAAGGTATGGCTGACACATGGCCACAATTATTACATAGCCATGAACAGTGAAGTGATCAAACAGGAGGCGAAACTAAGGGAAGTAGATATCGTGATGTGTGGTCATACGCATAAACCGGTAGTGGATATCGGAAGTAGTATTACGCTGATTAATCCCGGCAGTATCAGTTATCCTCGGCAGGAGAACAGAAAACCTAGCTATATTATTATGGAAATAGACCGCGCGGGGGAGGCACATTACACGATTAATTATCTGTAAAATTGTGATTTGAATCTGAAAGACGTAAAGCTACAGGTCCTTTTAGCACGAGAATAAGTTTTTGCTTCTTTTGATCAAAAAAATATGTTGAAAACAAAAAAATTAGTTGACAGAGAAAAACGCATATTATATAATTTAACTTGCGTTGCAGATAGGATGCTCACAGGGTCCTTTTTCGGGGTGTGGCTCAGCTTGGCTAGAGCGCCTGGTTTGGGACCAGGAGGTCGCAGGTTCGAATCCTGTCACCCCGA
>CAMWXF010000129.1 GCA_947178115.1 uncultured Lachnospiraceae bacterium | reverse complement strand
CGTATCACTTCCCTGACGCACGCACCGCATGAGATCGGGGAATGTGTCGCCGACTGTATGATCAAACGGCTGCGCGGCATACCCGTGGTCTCTCACACGATTCCATGGCAGCTTGTCCGCCGGGAAAGCGATGCCCCCTGCCGTTCTAATCCTTAGCCGCAGACCGGTATTCCCGCGGCGTACAGCCCTGTGTTTTCTTAAACACAAAGCTGAAATAATGGGGATCCTTATATCCTACTTCCAGCGCGATGTCTCCGGAGTGTTTCTCCGTCTGACGCAGTAGTTTCTTGGCTTTCTCCATACGCTTCTGTGTCACATACTCGACGAAAGTTACATCCATTGCCTGACTGAAGATTGCACTGAAATAGTTTGCACTGACACCGACTTCACCGGCCACCGTGTTGAGCGACAGAGTCTCCTGCATATAGTTTTCTTCTATATATTCAAGCGCTCTTTTCAGCACCTTCCTGCCCCGGTTGTCCGACTCGCGATCGCGCAGTTCCATGGCTTTCTCCAAAATATTACATATATATTGAGAAAACTCTTCCGGTCCCAGATTCACTTCCTGTATCTGCTCCTCCCCCAACTGCTCCAGAAACTGCTTCTTGTCATAGCCGATAGACTCCACATAAGCCATGGTAACAAAATGAATATGAAATACAAGGTAGTTCTGAAAAAGTCTGGATTTCAGCGCCTCCTGTATACTGTACATCCAACCGTCCACAAATTCCGCAATCTCGGCATGACTGCCCTGCTGTAAGAAATCTTTGATCAGTTCAGGCTCTATCTTTGCATAATCGATATCCCCGATCTTACCACTCGCCACAAGCGGTATATAATTATCCGTCACCTGACTCGTAAAGATATGCACCGACGGCATCAAGAAGCGGTAAGCAAAGAGATGGTTTACTTTACCGTAGCACTCCGCCAGCATACTCAGACGTTCCACCGGCTCCCCTGCTGCCGCATACCAATCAAAATCTTCCTCCGCCGGCTTACAGATGCGCTCCAGATTCTCAAGACATCTCGCCGTCAATTCCTTCATCTGCTCCGGGTTACCCTTAATCAGTACGCCGTAGGTGTTAACATTCCACCGAAAGACAAGATGTTCCGGATATCGCACGAAATAACGGAGGATCTCTTCTCTTTTCCTTGCAAAAGTCTCCGATTCGAAACCACCGTTTTCGCCACCGCGCTTTTCCGTAAGAGAAAACATTAACAGATTATAACAGGGGGCATTAATCTTTAACGACAGCTTCGCCGCCTCTTCATATATATCCTGAACGGACATTCTGCCCTCGAACACTTTCACGAAGAAATTCGTTCTGGAGAACTGCTCATATGCCCTCGTCTCATTCTGATACTTCTCCTGATAGTTTCTCTGCTCCCGCTCCGTCTCGATCTTAGTCTTTAACTCCGCTAATACTTTCTGAAGATTCGCTCTCGTAATCGGTTTGAGCAGATACTGTTCCACTCCTACCGCAATCGCCTGTCTGGCATATTCAAAGTCATCGTAACCACTGATAATAATAATTTTCATATCCGGAAATTCCTGATGCACGATACGGCTCAAGGATAATCCGTCCATAAACGGCATCTTGATATCCGTGAACAGTACATCCGGTTTCAGTTTCTGGATCAGCGGCAGCGCCATCTCTCCGTCGCTTGCTTCCCCGACAAACTGATACCCCCACTGCTGCCATGGAATATTGTCTCTCAAACCCTCTCTGACAATGCTTTCATCCTCAACGAGAAATACTTTCAGCATTCTTCTCTCCCTTCTGCTCCTGACCGGACACAGTAATAGCCATTCTTAGTAAGTTCTTCCCTTTATGACTTCCTCCGTCACATTGTCCATTGTAAATACATCTTCTTCCACATAATATCTTTTCTCAACTTCCTGCCCGCTCTCGAGCAGACGGATAACCTCTGAAACATACTCCCCCTGATTGGGATTACATTCTATATCTACATTAATCACGCCTTCTGCTACCATCTCCAGCGCATCGTGAACCGCATCAAAAGATATGATCGTAATATCACCCTTTACTCCCACAGTCTTGCCGGACTCCCTGATTGCTTCAATCGCTCCGAATGTCATATCGTCATTCTGGGATACCACCACATCGATATCCTTATACTTTTTCAGCAAATCCTTCATCACTTCTTTTCCTTTATATATTGTGAAGTCCCCGTACTGCTGTTCCAGAATATGCCAGTTATCATGCTCCCCGGCTATCATGGAAAACCCGACTGTCCTTCCGATCTGTGCAGATGCGCCTTCCGTTCCCTTTAATACTACTATATTAATATCCCGATTGGACATCCGTTTCTTTATCAGATATTCTTCCAGCCATCGTCCCGCTTTCTTACCTTCTTCCACAGAATCCGTTCCTACGAGAGCAGTATAAAGGCTATGATCTTCCACGTCCACGCTTCTGTCCATCAGAATCACCGGAATACCCGCTTCTTTCGCCTCCTGCAGCACAGTCTCCCATCCGCTCTCCACCACCGGCGCAAGCACGATATAATCCACCCTCTGGGAAATAAAATTTCTGATTGCCTTGATCTGATTCTCCTGCTTCTGTCTGGCATTATTATAAATCAGAAAAAACCCGTTCTCCTTAGAAATGGCTCTTTGAATGGATTCCGTATTCGCAGTTCTCCATCCCGATTCACTGCCAAGCTGCGACACCCCTACCACAATCTGATTGGAAGTCTCGCTGATATACGGTTCTTCTTCTATTTCCGTAAAAAGGCCCAGCCCCCAGCCAAGCATAAACATGAGAAGAACCATCGCCGGAAGCAGTACCAGCCATATTCCGCTCATATGCCTGTTCCGTCTGCTCTTTTTCACTCCGCTTCGCGCCTCTGTATCCATACCTGTATTCCGCTCCGTTCTCCGTTTGTATCGCGGCTACAGTGAAATCGCCGCACCTTCCCGATCTTCCATCTGTTCCGTCTGTTCATAAGGCACTGCCGGAATTACGATCTCCACACTGGTTCCTTCTCCCCGCTTAGAATCAATCGTCATGCTGTACTCGGCTCCGAAATTCATGCGAATCCGTTCATTGACATTGGCAAGTCCGAAGCCTTTCCCCGTGTCCTTACAAGGTTTCATAATCTCTCTGCGCAGATTGGCAAGCTCCTCCTCTTCCATCCCGACGCCGTCATCCTCTACTTTAAAATGTATATTCCCTTCCGCCATAGTTCCTGTGACAGTAATGTTTCCTTTTGCGCGTTTATATTTAATGCCATGATATAAAGAGTTTTCCACCAGCGGCTGCAATGTCAATTTCAAAATTTTATATTGATACAGCTCAGGCGCAATCCGAATCTCGTAATCCATGATGTCCCGATAGCGCACCTGCTGGATCTCCAAATAGCTTTTAATGTGCATCTCCTCTTCCTGTATCGTAATATACTCCCTGCCTTTGCTGAGCACCAGCCGGAAGAACTCCGACAGCGACATAACCATACTCACCGCCTTATCCGGATCGTTCCCCTCAATCAGCCATACGATCGTATCCAGTGTATTATAGAGAAAATGCGGATTGATCTGCTCCTGTAAAAGCCGCAGATCCGCACGGCGCATCTTTCGTTCATCTTCTTTGATCTTGCTGACAAACCTCTCAATACTCTCCGTCATGATATTGACACCGTCCGCCAGTACCGCCACTTCATCGTTTGTATCCACTTGCACGCGAACTGAGAAATCTCCCTTAGAAATTTTCTCCGTTGCCTGAGACAACTCCTGAATCGGCTTGATAATCCCCGTCACGATCATAACTGTCAGCATGATGACAATGAGCAGGATAACACCCAGCAGGATCGCGCAGTATATCGTAAAAGTATTTACTCTCTCATTTAACCGTTTCGTCAGATGATCCATGCTCTGCGTCTGATAATAAATATAATATTGAATATTATCCTGTATCAGTTCCGTCATAATATAGATGTTGTTATCCAGCATCTCTATATTTGCGTCATAGCTGTTCTCTGCCTCCAGATTCGCACTGATATCCCCTACTCTGTCTTCCAGCGTGTCTATATTGCGCAGCAGTATCTGCAGCCATATCCGGCTCTCTCCATCTGTTGTAATACGCATCAGTTTATTAAAATCATTCCGGAGTTCTTCGATGAGCACGTAAGGATCCTCCAGACTAGTATCATCTTTAATCGACTCAAAGGTAGCTGCTCCGACTACCAGCTTGTACAGGCTCTCGTCCATCTCCTCCTTAAAATTCAGATTATAAGTATTGGCAACCGTCATATTACTCACGATCGTATCATATGCCGCGCTGTAATTATGCAGCGCATAAATAAGATAGACCACCATGATCAGAAAAGGAACCGCCACCACGACGGACAGCAGCATCAATTTATTCTTAATAGAATATTTCACTTGTCCCAAGCGCATTACAGACTCCTTCTCCGTTTGATTTATTTTCATTGTATCAATTTCCGTATATAAATTGCAGTAAATCGCAATTTCAAAATTGCGGAATTGCATAATATTTATATATGATGTATGATACTTATAATAATCATTATAAAGTATTTACGTTAAAGCGCAATCTGAGATTGTAAATTTACTTGAATGTGTTTATCAATCTCATACCTTCTGTAAAGGATCGATAAACGACATGAAAGATACGAATGTTTTACATAAAATATATCAGTATATCTGTAAAGATACCGGCGACCGCAATGAGTCCGCGAAGCTCATCGTAGTCGTTCGTCTGCTGATTCTCACCATGATCGTCTACTCTCTGGTCAACAGCGGACTGTTACTGTTCTTTTCCAATATAAGCGGAACGGAAATCTGTCTTATCTCTACGGCGTTGTTTGTGGCAACCTTTATTCTGTCTTATTACCGCGGCACCTTCATCTCGTTCTGTATCCTGAATATCTCAGTTCTCGTGTGGATCGTATTCAATATTGTCATGTTCGGTTGGAACATCGGGGTACAGCACTTTATTATCGTGCTGCTCATCTCCTGTTTCTTCGCCAAATACAGACATGAGGCAGCAAAGGTGAGCTATGCGCTTGCTCTGTGTGCGCTGCGTCTGTACCTGTTTTTCTATTGTCGTATCAATGACCCTAAAGTCATTCTCTCCGCTGAACTTAATAATACTCTGCAATTAATAAATACTGTCGCTATCTTCTGGGCGCTCTCGATGATTGCCTACATCTTCAGCACGGATACACAGGCGCTGGAGGGCAAGCTGATCGAATATAACGAACAGTTAAAGGCACAGGCAAACATCGACCCACTGACCGGACTGTATAACAGAAGACGAACGGTGGAATATCTGGATACTCTCTTAAAAGCGCCCGCCTACCAGATCAGCCTCTGTATCTGTGACATTGACTTCTTTAAGCATGTCAATGACACTTACGGGCACGATGTGGGAGATCTTGTATTAAAGAAGATTGCCGAGACGTTTCGGAAAACTCTGCCCGCAAATACGTTTGTCGCCAGATGGGGCGGCGAAGAATTTCTGCTGATTTTCCCGAAGTTCAACGGCGACGAAGCATATGCCGCTCTGGAAGCACTCCGGCAAAAGATCAAGGCAATCGTCTTCGACGGCGGCAGCAAAACTTTCTCCGTATCTTTAACTTTTGGTCTAGTAGAATATGATTTCCAAAGCGATCTGAACACACTGATCAAGCAGGCGGACGAAAAACTATATATCGGCAAAGAAAGCGGACGCGACCGGATTATCTTTTGATCCGGTCTTTTCCTGTCTTCCTCTCATGATTTAACAGGAAGGTTCATATATTAATATCAATATCAATCCATCCGGCAGGTACTCTCTTGAAACATATCCTATCTCCCAAACAGTGGGCTGCCGCCCTGATTCTCTTTACCGGCTTTAGCCTTGCTACCCTCTTCGGGTATGTAAATAATCACGCGGACGCGGAATTCGAATCTTTCACGGAAGA
>CAMWXF010000128.1 GCA_947178115.1 uncultured Lachnospiraceae bacterium | reverse complement strand
TGCCTGCAATGTCCCATAATGCCAACATCCAGCAATTCAGGAAAGGATGCCATAAACGGATCGATGCCCGTATCTTTTCCATTTTTCATTATGCCCGTTCGAATATATCTCCCTGTCTTAGGATCAAAAAGAGAGATAAAACTCTTTTCTTTTCGTATTTTCATTTTATACGTCACCTCAGTAACTGAGATCGCCATCTATTACTTCAAAGCTCTTTTCTCCGGCATCATCCAGCTTTTCCCATAGATTCTCAAATAACTCTGCATAATTATAATCGCAACATTCAAAATCAATGCAGCCACTATATATTGTTTTGCCCTCCTTCAATGCCTTTCGAATCTCCTGCTGCTTCTCATCATTAATATAGTTTTCATCAAAAACCTTCTGGATTTCTTCTTCTGCACTGCTAGGTGAAAGCAACTTTTCACCCATCATTTCATCCAATACGAATGTAATAATTATTTCTTTAAGTTTCTCCGAGAGTTCTTCTTCTCTGGCAATAATAAAACTACTGCTGCTTGAATTGGTTACAAAATCTGTTCTGATTTTCATTTGCCCATTCCTCCTGCTATTTTTGTTTTTCTTCATCTGTTCAAAATAATAGCATAGAGAGTTGACACAATCATTGAATTTATAGTTCAAAATACAAACCGCTCTATTACCCTGTCAAAATAAGAAAGAGCAGAGGACTACACTCTCCGCTTCCTATCCCTCACCTTACAAAACACCACCGCCACCGCCGTACTCACAAACGTCGCCACGATCGCCGGCGCAATAATCCCCGCCGGATTCACGCTGCCGTACTGCTGTCTGTAAGCAATCATATTCACCGGAATCAACTGCAACGATGAAATATTAAGAATCAGAAACGTACACATCTCTTTACTGGCAACCCGCTCTATTCTGCTGCCCCTTACCTCTCTGCCCTCCGTCAAATACGCCGGATTCCCCCGTTCCTCCTCCAGCTTCGCCAACTCTTCCATCGCCTTAAGCCCTGCCGGCGTACACGCCCAGCCAAGCCCCAATACATTGGCGATCAGATTCGTGGAAATATACTCCCTCGCAGGATGCCCCTTCGGAATCTCCGGAAACAGGAAACTGATAAAAGGCTGTATCCCCCGCGTCAATTTCGCAATCAACCCTGACTTCTGCGCGATCTCCATCAGTCCGACCCAAAGCGCCATCACACCGATCATCGTAATACACAAGGACACCGCATCTCCCGCTGAGTCCAACGCCGCATTAGTGACATCCGCCATCCTTCCGGTCATGGCGCCGTATATTACCCCAATTAGAATCATACAAGCCCAAATATAATTTAACATAACCACACAAAAAAGCCGTTGATAAACGCTATCTATGCTTTTTCACAACGGCTTTCATTCCTGATTTTCTTGTTATCATCATATGTAGCAAGTTCTCTGCTTATTCTGCTAATTTGCACAATCCCATTTTTATCAACCCCACTCGATAACTGCCGACGCCCATGTCAATCCGCCGCCGAATCGGGCTAAGGCAACCTTCATCCCCGGCTTTAACAATCCTTTGCGGTTCATTTCATCCAGCAGGATCGGTACACTTGCCGCCGATATATTGCCGCAGTGATCCAGACTGATGGGAAATTTATCCTCAGACACCTTCAATCTCTTAGCAACAGACTGAATAATCCTGATATTCGCCTGATGAAGCGCGAAATAATCAATATCCTCCACATTAAGCCCTGCTGCCTCTATGGTCTTATGTAACGATGCCGGCACTGTCGTCACCGCAAACTTATACACTTCCTGTCCGTCCATATGTACATATTCTAACTCTTTAGATGTCTCCACAAGCGGATTATTGTTAGAACGGTTTCCACACGCCAACACGCCGCCCCGCGAGCCGTCCGATCCCTGGTCGTAGGCAAGCATACCTTCCCGCTCATCCGCACGCACAATAGCTGCACCCGCACCGTCTCCGAAGAGAACACAGGTGCTTCTGTCGCCCCAGTCCATAAGCTTGGACAATGTCTCCGCACCGATAATCAGCGCGGTCTTATAGACTCCCATTTGTAAATATGCATGCGCAACATTCAATGCAAACATAAATCCGGAGCACGCTGCATTAATATCGAAGGCTACCGCATTCACCGCCCCAATCGCCGCCTGCACCTCACAGGCGCAGGCCGGTGTCGCGTGATCCGCCGACAACGTACCCACGATAATCAGATCAATTTCCTCTGCCGTCACTCCGGCATTCTCCATGGCACGCAATGCCGCCTCTGCAGACATACCCGCCGTCGTCTCCTCTTTTACCAGATGTCGTTCTTTAATACCGGTGCGGCTGCTGATCCACTCGTCAGAAGTGTCCATAATCTTGGCCAGATCGTCATTCGTCACCACTGTCTTCGGAAGGCAGCTTCCTGTCCCTATCATTCTCATTCCCATCTCGATACCTATGCCTTTCAATTAACCTGAAGCGTTTACGGGCGAAACTCATCCATGATATCTTTTACATGTTCCAATTTTGTCGCACGGTAAGCGTTTGCACCACAGAACAGAAGTCCGTCATCGGTATTTCCCTTCACCGCATTGACCAATGCTTCCGTAATACAGTAAGGTGTCTCGGCCGGCTTACATGTGCTGACGCACAGATGGCATTTGCCATGCGCGATCTGCCCTTCCTTCGCCCTTTTCATAAAAGGATTTAACAGTGCTCTTCCCGGCATTCCGACCGGACTTTGCACGATCACAATATCTTCCTTCTTCGCATCGATATAACTTTGTTTATATGCGTCATCCGCATCACATTCATAAGTCGTCACAAACCGGGTAGCCATCTGTACGCCGGAGGCACCCATTTCCAGATAATGCTCCATATCCTCTCTGGTGTACACGCCGCCCGCCATGATAACCGGTATGTCCGTCTCATGCTCCGCCGCCGCTTCATTGACCTTCTCGATGATTGCCTGCACCTCATCATCGTAGTGCAGCCCGTCGATGTCATCCAGCTGCTCCCTGTGGAATCCCAGATGCCCGCCCGCCAACGGTCCTTCAATAATTACCGCATCCGGCAGTCTGCTATATTTCTTCCACCAGTAGCGCATGATCACCTGTACGGACTTAACGCCGGACACAATAGGCGCCAGTTTCGTTTTCGCCGTACCCACCAGTTTCGGCAGATCCATCGGGAGACCGGCTCCCGATATGATCAGATCGATCCCTGCCTCCACAGCCGCCTTTACATACTCTTCATATTTTCTGGTTGCAACCATGATATTGACACCCAGAACACCATTCTTCGCAATCTGCCGTGCTTTTTGTATCTCCGTCTTAATCGCGCGCAGATTTGCGCCGATCGGATCAGTATCAAAATCCGGTTCTCTATAACCGATCTGGGCTGTAGAGATCACGCCGATGCCGCCCTGCGCTGCCACGGCACCCGCCAGCGACGACAGGCTCACACCCACACCCATTCCGCCCTGTATCAACGGCACTTCCGCTCTCAGATCTCCTATCACAAGAGACTTTATTTTTCCCATTTATTTCCCCTTTTACTCTCTATAAATGTGCACAGTCATGCACACGCTGCCACCGCATACATTCGGTTTCCGGTCTTACGCCTCGCCGATCGCAAAAGTAAGCTCGGCCTGAGTCACCAGTTTACCATCCACGTAAGCTTTCGCCGCACCTACACCGATGGGTCCCTTGATCTTAATGATTTCCGTCTCAAGCGTCAGCACGTCGCCGGGTACCACTTTCCCCTTAAATTTCGCATTATTGATTGCCGCAAAATAGGCCGTCTTGCCTTTGAATTCCGGCTGGCTTAAGATAGCCACTGCTCCGGTCTGCGCCAATGCTTCCACGATCAGAACTCCCGGCATCACCGGCTCCTGCGGAAAATGTCCCGCAAAGAACGGCTCATTATAAGAAACGCACTTTTTTGCAACTACTCTTTTGCCTTCTTCTAATTCCTCAATCGTATCGATCAGCATAAACGGCTGTCTGTGAGGAATGATCTCCATAATCTCTTTCGCTGTCATAAGTGACATATTAATTCTCCTCCCGATACTTCTTCACTAACAGGCTGGCATTGTGTCCGCCGAATCCGAGGGAATTGGATAAAGCATACTCAAATTCTTCCTCATAAGCCTCTTTACAGTAATTCAGATCACATTCCTCATCAGGCACCTGATAACCTACTGTCCGATGAATGTAACCTTCCTCCAATTCCTTGACGCAAGTCACAAACTCGACAGCACCCGCCGCGCCCAGAAGATGACCTACCATGGACTTGGTTGAGTTGATCTTAATATCTTTCGCATGATCCCCGAACAATAATTTGATTGCCCGTGTCTCAAACAGATCATTATGATGTGTCGCCGTACCGTGGGCATTGATATACGTGACGTCTTCCTTCGCAATTCCCGCATCCGCGATCGCATACTCCATTGCTTTAGCCGCTCCCGCGCCGTCTTCGGCCGGGGAAGTAATATGATATGCGTCGGAGCTGCAGCCGTAACCTCCCACTTCGGCATAGATCTTTGCGCCCCGTGCCTTGGCATGTTCCAACTCCTCCAACACTACCACTGCCGCACCTTCACCCATGACAAAACCGCTTCTCTCCTTGTCAAAAGGAATGGAACATCTGGTCGGATCTTCGCAGGTGGATAACGCAGTCAGCGCCGAGAAACCACCGATCCCGATCGGACAGACACTTCCTTCCGTACCGCCCGCAACCATCACTTCCGCATCGCCGTACTGAATTGCCCGGAACGCCTCGCCAATGGAATTAGTCCCCGTTGCACAGGCTGTCACCACATTAATACTCTTTCCCTTTAATCCGAACTGGATCGACACATTGCCTGCCGCCATGTTAGAAATCGTAAGCGGTACAAAAAGCGGTTCGATTCTGGACGGACCTTTCTCCACCAGTCTGGTGTGGGAACGCTCCATTGCCTGCAGAGAACCGGTACCGGAACCTACCGCTACACCGACACGGTAAGGATCCTCCTTCTCCATATCAAGCCCTGCATCCTCTATTGCTTCCTTGGCTGCCGCCACCGCGTACTGCGAAAACAGCTCCATTCTTTTAGCCGCCTTGAAGTCCATATAATTCTTACCGTCAAATCCCTTGACCTCCGCAGCAAGCTTACACTTAAAATCCGTGGTGTCGAATGTCGTAATCCTGTCGAATCCGATCCTGCCTTCTTTCACACCTTCCCAGAATTCATCTACATTTAATCCAATGGGGGTAATCGCACCCATGCCTGTTACCACTACTCTTCTGCTCATAATACTATTTCTCCTATCCACATTTAAACTTCATCTCTTACTACATTGCCATTCCGCCGTCTACCGAGATAACCTGTCCCGTAATATAAGAAGCTTTATCGCTGGCAAGAAAAGCCACCGTATCTGCAATGTCCTTCGGCGTACCCACACGTTTTAACGGGATCTGCGCCAGTGTCGCTTCCTTCGCCGTATCGGTCATTGCCTGCGTCATATCCGTGTCGATAAAACCGGGCGCTACCGCATTTACCGTGATATTCCTGCTTGCCAGCTCCCTTGCCATAGACTTCGTCAATCCGATCACGCCTGCTTTGGAGGCCGAGTAATTTGCCTGTCCCGCATTACCCAACACCCCGGATACCGAAGACAGATTGATGATCCTACCCGCCTTCTGTTTGATAAAAGGGCGGTACATATGCTTCATTGTATTGAACGTCCCCTTCAGATTCGTATCAATTACCGCGTCGAAATCCTCTTCCGTCATCTTAATTACAAGATTATCTTTTGTAATCCCCGCATTATTTACTAAAATATCAATGTGCCCGAACATCTCCAGCATATCGGTAATCATCTTGCCACAGGACTCATAATCCGCTACGCTGCACTGTACCGCTTCCGCTCTCCTGCCCATAGCCTCAATCTGAGCGACCACCTCTTCCGCTTTTTCCTTAGATCCGTTATAATTCACGATCACGTCTG
>CAMWXF010000127.1 GCA_947178115.1 uncultured Lachnospiraceae bacterium | reverse complement strand
ATGGAACGGGTCTTGGAAAAACCAACCTTGCCGGCGCCGATCTCGGAAATGGGATAATACGCTTTTGTTGCCATATTATGTTCTCCTCCTTAAAATTGTATTATTTAACGAAAGATACTATATCTTCCGCCACATGCATGATATGTACGGGCTACCGTACACCGCTCTAATTATCTCAAAACCACCAATAAAAGTCAATAATGAAATCCATTTCCATGGAGAAATTCCCCAATTATTCCTGCAACAGCCCTACCGCTCTGGAAGTTCCGATCCTGTCGCATCCTTCCGCCATAAATGCCTCCAGATCCTCCAAGGTGGAAATACCGCCCGCCGCCTTGATCTTAACGCCCTCTCCGATATACTGTTTAAAAAGACGGATATCTTCTATCGTAGCGCCGCCTGTTCCGAAGCCGGTGGATGTCTTGATATAGTCCGCCCCGGCGTTAGTTACCGCCTTACACATAGCGATCTTCTCTTCCTCCGTCAGATAGCAGGTCTCGATAATCACTTTCAGAATATGATCCTTGCAGACTTCCCTGAGTGCGCGGATCTCCTGTTCTACCGCATCGTACATGCCGTTCTTCACATGGCTGATATTGATTACCATATCGATCTCTCGGGCGCCATCAGCAATTGCCTGTTTCGTCTCCGCCACCTTAGCTTCCGTCACCGAATATCCCAACGGGAAACCTACCACCGTACAGATATTGATCTTATCCCCGTAAGTTTCATGAATCCGCTTAATGTATGTGGGCGGTACACAGACGGAAGCCGTCTCATTTGCAATCGCCTCATCACACAGCTTCACGATATCCTCCCACGTAGCGTAAGCCTTCAACTGGGTGTGATCCACACGTTTTAATATTTCTGCTTTATCCATACTTAATATCCGCTCCTCTCTGCCGCTGTTCTTCTCACATTATTGTAATACGATTCTAACAAAAATTCCAGTCAAAGAAAAACTTACATATTAACCGTACAAGAACCAATATTTGTAAATATATGAACAATGTTTGAATAATGTTAAAACTTTCTTAACTAAACGTTTTTTCTTGTCTCGTACTTTTTGTTCATGTTATGATAATGTAGTATGAGTATGAAAATGAAGATGAGAATGATGAAGAAGATGAAAGGAGGCACCTATTCATGGAACAAAATAACAGTTTTTCTGAAATTACACCTGAGATCATACGACTTGCAGACATGAGCGCGCAAGCCGGTATTATAGATACCGAATTATTCACAAAATATGATGTTAAGCGCGGACTGCGCGATTTAAACGGTAAAGGCGTTCTGGCAGGACTTACCAACATTTCCGATGTGCGCGCAAATAAAATTGTAGACGGCGTACAGGTTCCCACCCACGGGAAACTTTTCTACCGCGGCTATAACGTCAAAGACCTTGTCGATGGATTTGCCGCAGAGAACCGCTTCGGCTTCGAGGAAGTGGCCTATCTGCTTCTCTTTAATAAACTGCCGGACCGTAAAGAGCTGGAGGAATTCTCCTGCCTGTTATCGAGCTACCGCTCCCTGCCTACCAGTTTTGTACGCGATATTATTATGAAGGCACCCAGCAACGATATGATGAATACGCTTGCAAGGAGTGTGCTTACTCTCTATTCCTATGACGACAGGGCGGACGATACCTCCCTGCCTAACGTACTGCGTCAATGTCTGCAGTTAATTGCTCTGTTCCCTATGCTGTCCATCTACGGATATCAGGCATACAGCCATTATCATAACGGGGAGAGTCTTTACATACATCAGCCCCGACCGGAGCTCTCCAATGCGGAGAATATCCTGCACATTCTGCGTCCCGACAGTAAGTATACGCCATTGGAGGCTAAGATACTTGACATTGCCCTGATCCTGCACATGGAACATGGCGGCGGTAACAACTCCAGTTTCACGACCCATGTTGTTACTTCCTCACTGACGGATACCTACTCGGTCATCGCCGCTGCAATCGGATCTCTGAAGGGACCCCGTCACGGCGGCGCCAACATTAAGGTTGTCCGGATGTTCGAGGAAATGAAACAGAAAATCAGCGACTGGAGCGATGAGGGACAAGTTGCGGATTATCTGACGAAGCTTCTGCATAAAGAGGCCTTTGATCATGCGGGTCTGATCTACGGTGTGGGACATGCCGTATATTCCAAATCCGATCCTCGTGCCGTAATTTTTAAATCGTTTGTGGAAAAGCTCTCCGAGGAAAAAGGACTGCATAATGAATTTGCACTCTACTCTCTTGTGGAGCGTCTCGCACCGGAAATCATCTCCAGAGAACGTCCCATCTACAAGGGTGTCAATATAAACGTGGACTTCTACTCCGGTTTCGTATACAACATGCTCAATCTGCCGATGGAACTCTATACGCCGATTTTTGCCATTGCCAGAATCGTCGGCTGGAGCGCACATCGCATGGAAGAGCTCGCAAACAACGGCAAGATTATCAGACCGGCCTACAAGACGATCTGCACCGAAAGAGAATATGTCAACATAGATAAAAGAGAGGCCTAACAGGTCTCTCTCTTAATATCTGCTAACTTTTCTACATGTTTTCTAACTCTTCTTCTGACTGTTTCTCTGATTCACATATATTTTGCGTCCCCGCATAAAAGTAAACGAATATATTGCAAGCGCCAGCAGGATCACTGCAATGCCGATCCACGTAAGCTGTATGGAATGAATGTAATAATCATTGACCAGATGAATTACGGAAGCCAATATAATCATCACACCCGCTAACAAAATCTTCTTGTACATATAGTCAATGAACCCGACCTTATCCTTGACGTCATTCTCATTGGCATTCTTGCTGAGCATAACATTCGCTGCAATGTTGCCTTTGTGCTTAGCCATAACTGCACTATAGATCAGGTAAATCCCGCTTGCCAGAAAGAGGAAATCTATCATTCCGCCCATTCCCATCGCGTTTATTCCTCCGTTTCCCAGACCGTCTCAATTCGTTCCAATAGCAATTGCGGCTCAATGGGCTTTCTGATGAAATCTATCGCCCCAAGCGCGATTCCACGCTCCTCGCTCTCCTGTTCGGTATCTGCCGTTAAGAGAATTACCGGAACCGCAGCCGTTTTTGGGTCTTCTTTCATATGTTTCAACACCTCATATCCGTCCATCTCATGCATACGGATATCTAACAGCACAAGATCCGGTATCACAGTTTGCAGACATTCCAAAGCTTCTCTGCCGGATTTCACCATGGTCACTTGATATTGATTCCTTAAAATCAACTCTTCACATTTTAAATTAGTGGCCACATCGTCAACTAATAATATATGTTTCTTCACTATGAGACAATTCCCAGAAAACGCTTTACAGCCGCTTTCATTTCTGTCTTGTCACACACGTTGTCATGAATTACCGGTGCGGTTCTGATCTCTTCGATCGCACGCGGCACATCTATATTACCGATCTTACTAAGCTCGTCCGCCAGTTCAAAATCGGACATCGCATCATATTTACCGTCAATCGCATTCATAACATTTCTAGTAAACTTAAACGGACTCGCCGTGGCAATAATCACTGTCTTTGTCTCATCTCTTGTTTCCGTCACATATTTCTGATACACAGCGCTTGCCACTGCCGTATGGGGATCCAGCACATAACCGGTATTCTCATACATATCCCGTATCCTTCCCGCAGTCTCTTCCTCATCGGCATAACCGCCGTAAAAATCTGCAAGCTGCTCTCTCATCTGCTCGGAAATCTCATAGCATCCTGTCTTAGTAAGCGCCGCCATAAGCTCTGCATTCTTAGCCGTATCATTCCCGGCGATCCGATAGATCAAACGCTCCAGATTGCTGGAAATCAGAATATCCATCGAAGGTGAGCTGGTCAATACGAACTCTCTGTTACGATCATATTTACCTGTCACGAAGAAATCATACAATACTTTATTCTCATTGGAAGCACAGATCAGTTTGCCGATCGGAATTCCCATATTCTTGGCATAAAATGCAGCCAGAATATTGCCGAAGTTACCGGTAGGCACCACCACGTTGATCTTCTCACCGTCCGCGATCTTACCTTCCTCCAACAATTTCGCATAAACATATACATAATAGACTACCTGCGGTACAAGCCGTCCGATATTGATGGAATTGGCGGAAGAAAACTGCATTCCGGCCGCCGCCATCTCCTGTTCCAGCTCCCGGTCATTAAAGAGCGTCTTCACGCCTGTCTGTGTATCATCAAAATTGCCGTGAACCCCCACCACAAAAGTATTATCTTCCTTCTGTGTGACCATCTGCTTCTCCTGAATAGGGCTCACACCGTTCTTAGGATAAAATACAATGATCTTCGTCCCCTCTACACCGGCGAAACCAGCCAATGCCGCCTTACCGGTATCACCTGACGTCGCTGTCAGAATGACAATTTCGTTCTCTACACGATTCTTCTTGGCAGCGGTGATCATCAAATGCGGCAGGATCGATAACGCCATATCCTTAAAAGCAATCGTAGCGCCATGAAACAGCTCCAGATAATATGTACCCTCCGCCTGTGTAATCGGTGCGATCACATCCGTATCAAACTTGGAATCATACGCGCGGTTAATACACCCCTTCAACTCCTCTTCCGTAAAGTCCGTCAAAAAAAGCTTCATCACTTCATAAGCAATATCTTGATAAGATTTCCCTGCCAATTCATGTACGGGACACTCAAGCTCCGGAATATGATCCGGCACGAATAAGCCGCCATCCTCCGATAACCCTTTCAAGATCGCCTGCGAAGCCGTAACCTTGTTCTCAGCATTTCTCGTACTACTGTATAATACTTCCATTTTATCCGACCATGCCTTTCATCAATCTCCGACACCATGCAGCATATGCATGGTGCCTTCTGAATAGTAACATTTTATACTGACCCATTGTATCACACAATCTCCCACTGCGCAACGTTTCAAATTTTCATTGTCCGGGTTCAATTTGTTACTGGAAAAATTCATGGCTTCCGTAAGTAAACAACCTTGTCAGTTTCCTGTCAAACCACTGTAGTTTCTCGGAATCCGCCTTCTCTCTGGCGCAGAAGTACAGCGCTCCCTGCGAGATATCCTCACCATACAAAGCACGCTCCACAGCTTTCTTTGTGTCCGTGCTTACCTTAACGCTCTGGTATCTGCCGTCAACCGTGGGTGAAAACTGTGCTACTCCCTGCTCTCTCTGCATCACTACATCCCACACCGTATCTGGAAAATTTTCATTGTTGACCCTGTTCAGAACAACATTGGCGACCAGAAGTTTGCCATCCTGATCCTCTCCGCCTGCCTCCGCTTCCACGATCCGCATAAGTGCTTCCTGATCCTTGTCCGACAATTGATACTTCACAGTCTGTTCCAATACTTCATAATCCACAACCCGCTGTCCGGATGACACGTTGGAGATCATTTCCATAAAACTGCGCTTATCCTCTGCCATACTCTCATTCAGATATTCTATTCGGAAAGCAGGCTTGGCCGCAATCCGGTTAATCTTGAGTTCTCTGGCACACACGCAGGATGATAATAATGCCATGCCTGCCAGCATAAACCCTGTGATATATTTCCTGTACATTTTTCCTCCGATTTCCGATAAGGTATTCCGATACCCGCCCTGCGGCGCGTTACCAATTTGATTCCATGTTTATATTCTATACAGGAAAAAGGAAAAATATTTCTGAATTTGTTTTTTTTCTCAAAAATGGTACAATCATAAAAAAAGGAGGAATCATATGGAAAAGCAGTTACCCGGCGTATATACGGCTAAACGCAAGGATCAGACCGTCTACTATCGCGCCTCATTAACTTATCGCAATAAGCATCTCAGTCTGGGAAGTTATGACTGTGCCGCAGACGCACATCAGGCATATGTACTCGCTGGTTCTCTGTTAAATGACACTTCCGTCACCCTAAGTCACTATCAGCCGGACTCCCTTCTTTCTTTTCCGAAATGGGTAAGTCTGCTTAATTATCTGGACAACGGTATTTATTTTGTTAACCCAATC
>CAMWXF010000126.1 GCA_947178115.1 uncultured Lachnospiraceae bacterium | reverse complement strand
GAGGTAATAATAAAGAGAAATAGCGAAATAATGCAAAAGCTGTCTGAGAAGGGATTTACAGCGTATTTTGCATGCAGCCGCTGCTTTGCATTGATTGATTCATATTTGAATAAGTATGCAGAAAAATATACTATTCCGGAATTACTGCCTAAAGGAATTGTTATAGGAAGAATTCCGGCAAATAGCGGTAACATTTTCCTTCGGGGGATTGTAGACGGGCATCCCGAAGTATTGATTATTCCGTACAGTGAGTTTAGTAATAACTTGTTTTTATATTGTATACGGTTGGCAAATGTTGCTTCGAATAAAGTATTAAGAAGCTTTTGGGATATGTATGATGCTGAAGTGGGAGATAAGGAAAGCGTGTTTCCATGTCCACAAATATTTGAAGATACTGCGAAAAGGCTTCTCGACCTCAAGGAAAAATTTACTTCGCAGGAGCTATTTGTGCTGTTCCATATTGCTTTTGCAAAAATGATGGATAGGGAACGAAAGTTAGAAGTCTCCAATTTAGTTATATATTGGGAGCCTCATTTTATGGTGCGAAATGAATTCCCATTTTTAACCCTGTGGCTGCAAGATAAAAAAGTGAATGGGCAAACAATAGCGCTTCGTAGGAACAATATGGTAAGAGTAGGCTCAACTTACTACAATCATGACAAGACTAAACAGGAAAATTGTACGCTTATGTCAAGACAAAATGCCTTTAATGAGATATTTCTACCCAATTTCGATTTTATGTGGAATGGAGATAATCTTGAACTTCAATATTGGACTGAGCATAAGATGCGCTTTGAAGATATTAAGACAAAACCTGTAATAATGCTCAAGGAAATATGTAGGATTCTGAATATTGCCTGGTCAGACAGTATGCTAACTACTACCGTTTTTGGTAAACCTATGGCAATGAAAGGAAACACGGATTTTGATTTGAAACCGGTATTTAATAAATACGAGGATTATTTTGAGGAGTTTGATCGGTTTAGAATTTCCATTGCAAGTAGCCTTTTTCAGAAAAGATATGGATATACATACGATAATATTCTCAAATTTACGCGCAGAGAGTTGCAGGACTTGTTTTTTAAGCCATTTTTATTTGATGAGAAATCAATGTTTGGTGAGTCTACATACAAAGAAGACGTAAATCTTTATGAGTGGATAAGATGGCAGTTGTGGAATGTTCGAAAACATATAATATTGGACGATGTAGTTCCGGAATTTGACACATTTGAATTGGAGCAGTCAGGAAATAAGCGATTAGACGAGTATAGGCAAAAGGAAATAAATAAATCCGTGGAATACATTAGAAGTCATGACAAATTAATATTATATGGTACTGGTAATGATTGTCTGGGATTATTAAAGCTTATGGATGACAGCACAAAGGAGAAAATATTATACAGTGATAAAAAAGCAGAAACGCAGCCTTACATTTTCCAAAACAAAAATGTAATAGCACCAAAAGAACTCTGTAGTGTTTATACGGATTATAATATATTGGTAACTTCGAGCTTGTATCGTCTTGGTATAGAATATGAATTGGAAAATATGGGAATTGACCTTTCCAGGGTATATTATAACAGAGCTGAATTTAGGGAAGAAGGAAAATGATTATCTGGCTGATCGGTTTTTTGGCGCGGGAAAATCAGTTGTGTATGTTTTAGGAATGGGAGCAGACATTGGAACAGGCAGAGGTTCTAAGGCAGGATTATCCTGATTATTATGAGAAATATCCGCGGGAGAAGGAAAAAGCACAGGAAATTTTGCTCAGTGACGGGATATCGTATGAACTTTACGTACGCAGTGTCAAGAAAATCGGATGCAATGATCCGTGCCCATGTGGTTCGGGTAAGAAATACAAGCACAGCTGTATGAAATAGAAATGAATATACAAATCCCCCAAATTGTATTCCCTCATCCGCCTCCAAATCGTTGTCAACAATATGACAAAATGCTATAATTTCCATCAACTGGTGTAGGGAGGCGCTTGTACGATGGAGAACGAATTAAATACGAAAAAAAACAGTAATCAGGCGATGGTGAAGATATGCGGCTTTATTGTGGATAAGAGAAATCTCTTTTTCCTAATCTTCGGTCTCCTGATTATTTTTTCTGCCATATCGAGGAACTGGGTCGAGGTGGAGAATTCCATGGCACATTATCTGCCGGGGACAACGGAGACGAAGCAGGGTCTGGATCTCATGGAAGAGGAATTTATTACATACGGAATCTGTAACGTGATGATAGCGAATGTATCCTATGAACAGGCGGAGCGGATCTGTGAGCGTCTGGAACAGTCGCCGGGTGTTTTCTCCGTAGGCTTCGATGATACGGAAGAACATTACACGAACGGTTCCGCTTATTATAATGTTACGTTTGATTATGACGAGAAGGACGATGCCTGTCTGGAAGCTTTGGATGCGTTGAAGGAGAAGCTGGATGGTTGTGATTATTATCTGACCACCAGTCTGGGGGATACGCAGTCAGAGCTGATCGGACAGGAGATGAATACGATTACCGTGCTGGTAGCGATCATTGTTGTGTCGGTGCTTTTGCTGACGACGCAGGCGTATGCAGAGATTCCGGTACTGTTGATCACATTTCTGTCGGCGGCGATCCTCAATATGGGAACAAATTTCCTGTTAGGAACGATCTCTTTTGTATCTGATTCCGTGACAATTGTGTTGCAGCTTGCGTTGTCGGTAGACTATGCGGTTATTCTTTTGAACAGATATAAAGAAGAGCACGCATCGCTTCCTGCCAGAGAAGCGATCATCATTGCGCTCAGCAAGGCGATTCCGGAGATCGCGGGCAGTTCTCTGACCACCATCGGCGGTCTGATTGCCATGACTTTCATGCAGTACAAGATGGGACCGGATATGGGTGTCGTGCTGATCAAGGCGATCCTCTTAAGTTTGTGTGCGGTATTCTTATTGATGCCCGGCGTCATTATGCTGTTTTCTAATCTGATGGAAAAGACACAGCATAAGAACTTCATTCCGGAGATACCGATTGTAGGAAAGTTTGCATACTTCTCACGGTACATTGTGGCGCCGCTTTTTATAGTAGTGATCGCGATCGCTTACAAGATTTCGGGCAGTTGTCCATATGTATTCGGATACAGCACGGTGACACCGCCGCTGCAGAACAGTGTGCAGAAGGCGGAGAAGATGCAGGGAGAGAATTTCGGCGAATCCAACATGGTCGCGCTGCTTGTTCCTGCGGGGAGTTATGAGGATGAAAAGGCGCTTCTGCGGGAGCTGGATGCATGTCCGGAAGTGGATTATACGATGGGGCTTGCCAACATTGAGGCGATGGACGGTTACAATTTGACGGATAAACTGACACCACGCCAGTTTTCGGAATTGATCGATCTGGATTATGAGGTGGCGGAGCTGATCTATGCGGCTTATGCGGTGAACGACGAGGACTATGCGAAGGTAGTCAACGGGCTGGCCGATTATCAGGTGCCTCTGATCGAGATGTTTATGTTTGTCTATGATGAGGTGGAAGAGGGTTATGTGACGCTGGAAGATGATCTGCAGGAAACGTTGGATGATGCTTACAGGCAGATGAACTTCGCAAAGAATCAGCTTCAGGGAGAGAATTACAGTCGTATGCTCGTATATCTCACGCTGCCGGAGGAGAGTGAGGAGACTTTTGCTTTTCTGGATGAGATGCATGAGATTGCCGGAAAATATTACAGCGGCAAAGTGCTTGTCTGCGGTGAGTCGGTGAGTCAGTATGACTTACAGAAAACTTTCTCGCGGGACAATATCGTGGTAAATGTGGTGTCTATTCTGGTGGTGCTGGTAGTACTGCTGTTTACCTTTAAATCGGCGGGTATGCCGGTGCTTCTGATCGCGGTTATTCAGGGAAGTATCTGGATTAATTTCTCGGTGCCTGCGCTGCAGAACGATAATCTGTTTTTCATGGGTTATCTGATCGTCAGCTCCATACAGATGGGTGCTAACATCGACTATGCCATTGTCATTGCCAGCCGGTATACGGAGCTGCGTAAGGAGATGGGCAGGAAGCAGTCTATTATAGATACGATGAATCAGTCTTTCCCGACGATCGTTACTTCCGGTACAATGCTTGCGATATCGGGTATATTGATCGGCAAGATGACGTCCGATGTGGCGATCTTCGGTATCGGTAAATGTCTGGGACGGGGAACACTGATCTCGATTTTCATTACGATGTTTGTGCTCCCGCAGATCCTGCTGGTGGGAGATACGATTATAGAGAAGACGGCATTTGTCATGAACATGCCGATCCGTACGAAGAACGCTTCCGGTCTCGTGAAGGTGGACGGTCTGGTACGAGGCAGGATCGAGGGTACGGTTACCGGTACGATGAATGCGATTGTCAGAGGTAATGTGAGCGCCTATGTGGAGGCCGGAGATGTGACGGAGCTTACGGAGGAAGAGTACAGGAATCTGACGGAAATGGTGTCGGAAGAGATGGGAAGCCGGGAGGTGAAGACGCATGCGTAAGGAAAGTAAGTTATCATCTCCGATCAATGAATTACAATGTAGTCGGAAGCGGATTTCGAATATAAAAGGGGCGAAAAGAGGATTTGCCCTTGTGTTGGCGGCGTTGCTTTCTATAGTGCCTGCTATGGATGTTCTGGCTGTGGAAGAGGGGCAGGGCGTATCGAACCATGAGACGGCAGAGCGCACGGAGGATAGCAAAGTGTCGAGAACCACAGACAGCAATAGGGCTGAGCAGGCAGGAGAGGTGGCTGACGATAGCACGAAAGAGATCACCAGCGTCGAGGATGCGAATGAAACGCTGGCATCCTATAAAGATGAAGAAACTGAGTGGGAAGAGATATACATAGATTCCGTGGAAGGGCTGAAGGCCTTTTCCCGGAAATGCCGACTGGATACATGGTCGCAGAACAAGAAAGTATATTTAAAGGAAGACTTAAATCTGGCGGGCAGTGAGTTTATATCCATACCGACCTTCGGCGGATATTTCGACGGTCAGGGACATACGATCAGCGGGCTGACGATCAGGGACTGTGTATCGTATACGGGACTGTTCTGCTATACGCAGAAATCGGCTGTCATAGCGAATCTGAACGTGCAGGGGGCGGTGCGTCCTTCCGGCAATCAGATGGTAGTCGGCGGTATCGTGGGCGACAACAGCGGTATTATAATCAACTGTACCTATGAAGGGACGGTTGAGGGGAATGATTACGTCGGCGGTATTACGGGCTTCAATGAGCTCAGCGGTATCCTGATGGACTGCAAAAACAGCGGTAAGATCACGGGAGCGCATTACACGGGCGGCATTGCGGGTGAAAACATCGGAAATATAGTGGGCTGTACGAATGCGGCACAGATCAACACCTCCAATGAAGATAAGGGCAAGTCGCTTGAGGATATTAATTTGACGCAGTATACAACCGGATTCCTGGATAACGGTGAAGGGAGCGACGCGGACAAAGAGGCGGCGGTTATCAGCAATACCATTGATTCCGGCGGCATTGCGGGGCTGTCAACGGGTATTATACAGTTTTGCAGTAACAGCGGAGAAGTTGGTTATGAGCATGTGGGGTATAATATCGGCGGTATCGTGGGACGGCAGTCCGGTTATGTGTATGCGTGTGAGAATACGGGGACTGTCTACGGGCGTAAGGATGTAGGCGGTATCGCGGGACAGACAGAGCCATATATTGCAGTGGATCTCTCCGAGGATATTGCATACCAGCTCATGGATAATATTGACAAAATGCACGATCTGACCGGACAGATGCTTGACGATGCAGGGGCGGAATCTGACACGGTATCGGCGCGACTGGGTATTGTACAGGACTTTGTAGATAAGGCGTTGGAGGATACCTCTTTTCTGGCCGACCGAACAGTGGGATGGACGGACGAGATGATCGGTTCCGTCAACGAGGCGGTCAACCGGCTGGACTATATCATGGATGAGTCTGCGAAGGATGACGGGGTCATCGATTATGCGCACGACGCGGCGGGTAATGTGAAGGATGCCGCAGAGAAATTGGGCGATATGGTAGATTCGCTGGATATCTATCAGTACATGACG
>CAMWXF010000125.1 GCA_947178115.1 uncultured Lachnospiraceae bacterium | reverse complement strand
GCGCCCTCAGTCAGCGCACGGATTTTGTTTGTTTTTTGTGTCATAGTCGTTTCCTCCTGATAAAATGTACCGCGTGCATTCAGGCATAACGCGGTACGAAAAAAACGACTACTATTCTGTTGCTCAAATAGCCACAGTCCGACCTACCGTCAGACTGGTACGTCGAATATTCTTCCTACGCCGGCATTACCCGGATCAGGTTCAAGGGACCGGAAGCGACATTACGCCTCTGCATCTCAGCCGGACTTGTGTCCAGCGCCCCTGTTATTCTGTTGCACTACGGTCTATCTATATATACTATATTTTGTGGAAATATGCAAGCCATCCCTTACGGCCGTGCAAAATCCACCGTGCACTTTCCGCCCTCCTGCCACGTAATCGCAAGCGGCCTGAGATTATATTCGGTAACCGCGTACCCGTCGGCCGTGAGCGATACAGTAAACTCAGCCATGCCACCCTTCACATAGGACTGCTCCGGTTGGGCGCTGATGTAGTTTCCGATGGAATAATAAACCAACATCTCATGCCCCCTGTCATCCCGCAGGACTTCATAAGGCTGCAGCGCATGAGGATGGGTGCCAATGACTACATCCACTCCACTCTCCAGGAAAATCTCCGCCCACTTCTTCTGAAAATCATCGGGTTCTTCCTCATATTCCGTCCCCCAATGTGCGAAAACGATTACGACATCGCTCTGTGCTTTTGCTTCCCCGATATCCTCTCTGACCCTGTCTTCGTCGGCAAGCAGATGCACCGAATCAGGGGCCTCCTCAGGAATTCCGATTCCGTTAGTGCCGTATGTATAGTTGAGCATCGCAAAACGGATTCCATTTCTGACAATCGTGTCATATGGTTTGTATTCCCTCTCTTCTCCGGTCTGTATCCCGAGACAAATAATATCACGCTCCTCGAAAAACTTCTTTGTAAAATCAATCCCCGCCATTCCCCGGTCAAGGGCATGGTTAGTGGCACATGTCACCACTTCAAATCCGGCATCCGCTATTGCCTCCCCCACCTGCGCCGGTGTCCCGAACCGCGGATAATCACCGTACATGGCAGGATCATCGGTAAGCGGCGTCTCCTGATTGATCACGGCAATATCGCTCCTAGCAATGGTCTCTTTTATATTTTCAAATAAAAAGTCAAAATTTCCATCGTTATGTAAACCATATCGGTATATTGGTTCATGAATCAGGTTATCTCCGAATACAGCAAATGACACCTCTGTCACTTCCTTTGTAAATCCCCACGAATCCCAGATCCAACTGCTCAGTCCGCCATCGGGATCAGTCAGAAAAAGCTGCCTTGTGCCCTCCCGCACTGTCATCTCTGCGACCTCCTGCCCAATATACGAAGACATCCACTTCGGTCTGACTTCCTCTTCATGCAGTCCGTATACGAAGATATGCTGTGACCACTTCTTCTCATCCTCCTCTACCCAGAACGGTTTGCTCCTGCCATACCGTCCGATTTTCCAGCAAAGCAGAATCAGTTCCTCCGTCTTATCGCCGTCTATATCCGCAGATAACACACTCTGCACTTTGACTCCCTTCGGAGAAGTCCATATGACATTTGTGTCGTTTTTAACAGAAACCTTTTTCTGCGCCAAAATAATTTCATATTTTTCTGACGAGTCATAGCCTATCCCACTCTCCCACCTGATCCAGTGGGGCAAAAAGGCTCCATTCATCCACAGCATATACAAAACGGCGCCGGTTCCCACCAACGCCATTATGCACAACAATACTTTTCTCATTCGCGCTCTAATCCCATTCATACCGATACCGATAACTGTCCGTCCACGCCGGCTGTTTTACCGGCTTGTTCTCATAATGATAGACTCCTTCCTCGTCAGGCCGTATGCCCATCATCGTCTGCCACTTCGCATCTGTCAGCCGGTCGTTCATCGGCCAGTCAAACTGATAAAAGGTATAGACGCTTCCTCTGGCGATCTTCAGCTTCCCGTCTACTTTCACGATCACATCCATAAAGGAAGGTCTTCCCGTCGCCGCTTCCAGCACGGTGCCGTTAGGGTCTGTTGCGATATCCACCACGATCGCCGCCGGATACTCCTCACTGAATATCTGATCGGGATCGCCGTCTGCCTGATCTTTAACCGTCTCATACCAGAAATGCTCGATATTACCGCCGTAGCTTCTGATAAACTCGAATTCTTCCTCCGTGGGCACTTCATCCAGAAGTTCTTTCTTCGAGATCGTTAACAGCTGATCCGCAATTTGTGACAAACGCGAGAGATTCTCTTCCTCCGCGGCACTGAGCATTCCGTACTTCTTCAGTCCCTCCGCGGTTCGGTCTGACAACTCGGCAAATCTGGCATACACTAGCGGTTCCGGTTCCACATATCCTCTGTCGTCCGGTTCCTCTTCATAACCGCCGCCCATCTCGGCCATAACCTGCTTCGTATAAAGTATGGTATCGTGCTTTAACTCCGTGAAGCTGCCCGCAAAGCACTCCAGATTCTTCTTCGCCCACTCTTCTCCCTGCATAAACATCGGATATCCCTCACCTTTTACCTCCAATAAGGGACGGAGCGTATTGAGCCAGCCGGCATACAGACTTGCCGACCATCTGTCCTGATCTTCCTCTCCCAGAACACTCCTGAGCCGCTCCATATTCTCGGAATATCCGCGATACTCCGCCGCACCGCTCTCCTCCAGAATCGCAAGCGCCGTATCACTGCCGAGCGCCGCCGGAACATCCAGCACGTCCGGAAGCATACGCTTATCCCCGGCACTGTTCTCCTTCACATAGCTGTAGATCAGCTTCTGCATAATTGCGGCATCCACACTGAACCGCTGCCCCATAAACCGGAACCCCGGAATCACATTGTCTTCCCCTTCCCCGATGGGCACGGAATTGATCTGCGGGATCTGCAGCATAGCCGTCATGGAATGAAATTGTTCAAACGCCTTTTCATTTCCGACAAGTGTGTCAGTTGTGGCATTCTCTCCGTATGCCTCCCGTATGATCGGAAGATAATCCGTCACGTCCGCATCATCACTCTCTCCTGTGAAAAAAGATGTCACGTCATAGATCGACTGCCAGAGCTCATAAGCCTGCGTATCCTCCGACAGTGCCTGTGAAATCAACAGTGCGCTTCTGTCCAGGTCCTCCTTATCCTGCTCAAAGTGAACCCTTCCATACCACATCATCGCCTTAAAATACCGTTCCAGCGTCTCATCACCCTCATAATACCCCCGCGGTATGTATTGCGTATAATCCTCCATCTCACCGGTAATCGACGACTCGAAAATATCCTCCGTCTCGTCGATACGACCTAGTTCATACTGCACGGAGTCTTTCACATAATCTTCAATCTCCGTACTGTCATCAAGCAGCTTCGCTCCTACGGTGAAAAAAGCGACGTTGCGCTTTGCCGCACTCTCCCACTCACTGCCTTTCAGCCGGTCATAAGCCGCCTTGCTATCCTCCAGCATTTGCCGGCTCAACTGTCCCAGCCGGTCCGACAGATAGTCCCGCTCCACATTTTTGAGAAGATGCCCGAAATACAAATGATAGGTATGCATCAGAGAGTCTACCGTCACGAAGCTTGCCTGATCAAGATAACGATTCTCTTCGTACTGCTCAAAAAATTCGCTGCCGCCGCCCTCACGCACGACAAAGCCGTTCCGAACCAACTTCTCCCTGGTATCATCGTCATACCAGAACTGCCACAAATTATCAATGTTGCTCAGATCCGGTTCCACCGTATAGGGCTCTACGCAGGGCGTGATCCCGATCTCCCGAATCGTCGCTGCGCTCTGACCGAACTGTGTATCGCCTGCGGCTGCTTCCACGCTTTCGGATTCCTGCTGCTGTGCCTGCTGCCTGTCAGAAGTATCTTCCTGCGTCTTCTCCGTTATAGCTTCACCGGTTGTTTGTCCCACGCCGCATGCGCTCAGTGTACCGGTAAGCAGCGCTATCGTCATAAATGCTGCAATCGCTCTTTTTTTCATAACCAATTCCTCCCCTCAATACAACTATTCTACTCTAGGGAATCGTAAAAAACAAGGATAAAGACCATGTCTGACAATTCCTAAAATATGGTTGCTGTTCACACGTTCGCAGGCAAGATGTAATCGTGACACAAGTGTGAAAGAAAAAGAAATAATATCTGTGCAAAAGACAGTCCTGATAGTATAATAGGCGTAAACTTAACGGCATGGAATATTTCGACATAAGACTTTATTTATAAGATTCGAGTGTCAAACAGTACATTAGAAATTTTTATAGGCACCTTATGACACCAGAATCTTTATAAAAAAAGGAAACAACTATAAGGAGCAGTCTCATGAATCCCAACTATCAAAAGACAATCTACGCATGTTTTGTAGGATATATCGTACAGGCGATCGTCAATAACTTCGTCCCGCTGCTGTTTTTAACTTTCGAAAGTACATACGGCATACCTCTCAGCCAGATCACCATGCTGATCACCTTCAACTTCGGCATTCAGCTACTGGTGGATCTGCTGTCGGCGGGCTTCGTGGATAAGATCGGCTACCGGGCTTCCATCCTGCTCGCCCATATTCTGTCCGCCGCGGGGCTTCTGGGTCTCGCCGTCCTGCCGGAACTACTGCCCAGCGCTTACGCCGGGTTACTGGTCTCTGTTATGATCTACGCCCTCGGCGGCGGGCTGCTGGAAGTACTGATCAGCCCGATCATGGAGAGCTGCCCTACGGATAATAAGGAACAGGCGATGAGTCTGCTTCATTCTTTCTATTGCTGGGGTCATGTGGGAGTCGTACTTCTCTCCACGCTCTTCTTTAGAATATTCGGAATCGAAAATTGGAAGGTACTGACTTGTATCTGGATCATCATTCCCGTCGTAAACGCTTTTATCTTCGCCAAAGCGCCTATCGCGCCGCTGGTAGATGAGGGCGAAACCGGCATGTCCATGCGGGAACTGTGCCGAAACCGGGTTTTCTGGCTGCTCATGCTCATGATGCTGTGTTCAGGCGCCAGTGAGCAGTCCGTGAGCCAATGGGCGTCTACCTTTGCCGAGAGAGGACTTGGCGTGAGTAAGACGCTGGGTGATCTGGCAGGTCCCATGACCTTTGCTGTCCTGATGGGAAGCGCCAGAGCCTTCTACGGCAAATTCGGGGATCGGATAGATCTGGACAGCTTCATGATCGGAAGCGGAATCCTCTGTATCCTCTCCTACTTGATGATCTCTCTGTCGCCTTCACCTGCCTTGTCGCTTGTGGGCTGCGGCATCTGCGGGCTGTCCGTAGGCATCATGTGGCCCGGAAGCTTTAGCAAAGCTGCCGCCTCCATCAGAAACGGCGGAACTGCCTTGTTTGCACTGCTGGCGCTGGCCGGCGATCTGGGGTGCTCCAGCGGTCCCACACTGGTAGGATATATTTCCAGCATCGCTTCGAATGATCTGAAAATGGGTATTCTGACAGCAGTCATCTTCCCTGTATTGCTGGTGACCGGCATACTTGTGCTTCGGAAACCGAAAGCGGAAGAGTTAGCGGACCGCTGAATCGGATCTTTTCTCTGTCATATACAATAAATGCCCGACCGCGGCCTCCAAATTTTCCCGGGACACCCTGCCTTCCCGATACCCCTGCAATATCTGCATGATTACCGGAGGGCCTCCGGGCATAACCACATCATTGCCCGCCGCAACGGCATCCGCACCGTCCACTACCACGTCCATATCTCCCCAGTCCGTGATAACCACACCTCTGTATCCCCATTCCTCCTTTAAGATATGGGTGCAAAGGTCTGCATTTCCTGCCGCAAACACACTATTGATCTTATTAAAAGATGTCATCAGGCAGGCAATATCCGCCTCTCTTACCAGCATTTCAAAAGGTTTCAGATAAATCTCCCTTGCCGCCCGCTCTCTTAAAATGGAGTCCGCCGCGTCATAATGTTTATTGCTGCTTCCGCGACGGAAGGTTTCCTGCTCATTTACCGCAAAATGCTTGGGGCAGACCAGAACCGGATGATTTTTCTGAGCCCCTTTCGTCACCTCGCAGGCACAGATTCCAGCTAGATAAGGATCTTCCGAAAAATACTCAAAGTTTCTCCCGCCCAAGGGGTGT
>CAMWXF010000124.1 GCA_947178115.1 uncultured Lachnospiraceae bacterium | reverse complement strand
TTACGGATACCGATCTCTCTCGTACGCTCCGTCACGGACACAAGCATGATATTCATAACGCCGATTCCGCCTACCAGAAGCGAGATCGCTGCTACGAATGAGATAAAAACTGTAATCACGCTCAAGATACTGTCGATCTGCGACTGCGCATCCGCGAAGCTCTCCATCATGATCTTGTTTTCTCCGCGTACATTATGCTTATTTTCCATCAACCGCAGAGAATCACCCGCCACCTGCGTTGAATACTCGGCGCTCTCTCCAACAATATAGAACTGTTGGAAATCTTCCACCCAGAATCCATAACTCGATCCCAGCGTGGAGATCGGCATTTCCACCTGCAGATAACCGCTGCCGTTCAGTGCGGAAAGCATCGTGGATTTACTGTCTTCTCTGACTCCCACAATGGACATCTCCTGCGTCACATTGTAGATCGTTACATCGAAATTCATTCCGATCACATCTGTTGTGCCGAAGAGCATTCTGGCGCTGGTCTCGTTGACAACGCACACCTTATTGCCTGCAAGATAATCACTTTCCGTAAAGTATCTTCCTTTCGCAATCGGCTCCTTGGCCACACAGTATTGCAACGCTTCATTACCCGCATATACCAACGCTTCAAAATTTCCTTTGCGTCCTTCCGCATTCGCCCACATCGAATACTGCGGCGTAACGCCCTTGACATGTTCTACTTTCTCTTCAATCAGTTCAAAATCTTCATCCGTGAAGGTTACGTCATTACCCTCCACGGAATCATTGGTATAGAGAGCCACCTGTCCGCCTGCCATGCTGTCCAGTTCGCCGTTGATCTGGCTTCTCATTCCGTTACCGATGGATATGATCAGAATCACGGAAGCAATACCGATGATAATGCCCAGCATGGTAAGGATGGACCTTCCCTTATTGTTCTTGATATTCAAAAGAGCAATTTTAATATATTCCCATATTTGTGCCATTGTATCAACCTGTCCCTTTCCCGCTGTCTTCCCATAATAATTTAAAACTTCATCTCAGAGATGATTTAGTTATTCTTAGTCAGCGTATTTTGATGACTTAGAATAACTTCATCTCTTTTTATTGTTGCGGGATTGCAGTCACCGGCGTACCTTCTTCCAGTTCCTGCCCTGTTGTTACAATAATCGTTTCTCCATTTGACAGACCTTCCTTGATCTCGCTGTAGCTGTCAGACGAAATTCCTGTCATAATGCGTTTCTTCACCGCCACACCGTTCTCCGCCACGAATACAAAATCTCCGTCCTTATCCGTATTGATGACTTCAACAGGCACCGCTACCGCACCCGACACGGAAGCCGTATTGATCTCCACTCTGGCTTCTACCCCAAGATATATCTCCGAATCCGGATTTTCAATTTCAATCTCTGCTCCTACTACCGCCGCACCGCTGGCATTGGTGGTGGCCATACGGTTGATCTTGGCCACTTTACCTTCATACTTCTTATTGGCGATATCGATGGACGCAGTCTGTCCGATCTGTATTTTCTCCAGATCATATTTCGACACGGTAATCTCCACCTTGACCTTCTCCGTGCTCTCCACCGTGACTAACTTCGTTCCCTCCTGCGGAATCGCACCTTCCACGGCCTCCATCTCAGTGACAACACCGTCGAAATCAGCAAGGATACCGTTCTCTACATCTTGAATATCACGTAACGTCTCCTGACCGTTAATCCGCTCCATCTGCGTATTGGCCTCCAGCTGGCTTCTGCTGCCGCTGTCCATGGAACCGCCCTCGGAACTGCTTTTCTGCGATTTCATCTCAGAGCGGTATTCCTTGTAGGCGGCAATTTTTTCCTCATAGATCTCTACTTCCTTCTGCCATGCAAGGATATCCTTGTTATTCTGCTGCTCGTAGCTGTTGAACTGTATCATCTTCTGCAGATTCAGATACTCCTCCGAATCTGGTCTGTCCGACCAGTCTAACAACGATACCTGCAACAGCGTGCCCTCATGCGCAAGCCATGTCTTCTTATCATTGATCTTCTGCTGCAGCTCCTTGACATAGTTCTCACTGTCTTCGATCTGCTGCTCCAGCACCGCCAGATTCACGTTGGCCTCTCCAAGCTCCGCTATGTACTTATTATCTTTATGGATGGAGCTTTCATAACCGCCCTCGTTAGCCTGCAGCTTCAACTCTGCAAGCTGTTTCGCTTCTTCCAGCGCTTCCGCATCATACCTTATAAGGCTGTCTCCCTTTTTCACGCTGTCTCCGGCCGCCACATCTATCGAACCGATCTGAACTGCCACCGGTGCAAAATAGGTCTTCGTCTCCTCGCTCTTGACCGTACCGCTGGTATTTAATGTCTGCTCTATATTTTCCACTGTCGCCGTCGTAGTATATACCACGGTGCCCGCATTCTTGGCTGCAATGGAATTACTGACTATAAAAAGGACTATCACCGCCGCCACACCGCCGATGACGCAGCGCCTTATGATCTTCTTCTTTTTCTTCTTATCCATAGGTGTCTTCGGCGCTTTCTCTTTCTTCGCTTTGTGTTTCTTGCCTTCTTGTTCCGTCTGATTCCCCGTCTCCACAGTGCTTACCGCGCTCACATTGTTCTTAACGGAGTCTGCTGTTTTCAATTCTTCTTTCATTGCTGTTCCTTCCTGCTCCTTCTTTTCAGATTTTATTTTTTCTGCCTTTCCTATATTAGGCTTTCATGCTTCATCGTTTTTTCTATCGTCTTGGCAGTTCTGTTGGTTCTCTCTGCTTCCTACTGTCCATTTGAATCTTTTTCGCAGATATAAGCTCTCACTGCCGATTCTTGCATTCTTTTCAGACAGCCTGCTGTACCTCGTTCATATAATCTTCCACGATTTTTCCGTCCATGATTTTAATGACCCGCTTAGCCTGTGCCGCGATCTCGTTATCATGGGTAATCAATATCACGGTTCTGCCTTCTTCATGTAATCCTTTGAGAATTTCCATGATCTCTCTCGTGGAATTGGAGTCAAGATTACCGGTAGGTTCATCCGCCAGGATAATGGGCGGCGCCTGTGCGATGGCTCTGGCGATGGCAACCCTTTGTTGTTGTCCGCCGGACATCTCCGAAGGCTTATGATCTTTACGGTTCTCCAATCCCACTTTGTCAAGCGCCCGGTCAGACAGCTCTGTTCTCTCTCTTTTACAGACGCACCGATAGATCAAAGGCAGTTCCACATTCTCAAGCGCCGTCAAACTCGGAATCAGATTAAATCCCTGAAAAATAAATCCGATCTCCTGATTGCGGATATCCGACAATTCATCATCCGACATTCCCGCCACATCATGCCCGTGCAGGTAATAACTGCCGCTGGTAGGCACGTCCAGACACCCCAGCATATTCATCAGCGTAGACTTGCCGGAACCCGAATGCCCGATGATTGCCACAAATTCTCTCTCGTGAATCGTCAGGCTCACATGATCCAGCGCTTTTACTTCATTTTCACCGGGGTTATATGTCTTACACATATCCCGGATCTCAACCAATGCTTCCATAGTTGATCCTCCTGTTTATTATATTTTACTGCGGGAATGTCACGAAAAAATCCGTCCTATCCTATTCATGTATTTTCTTTCGCATCTGTTCAGAACCTTGTTCTTCACAGTTACGAAGCACCTTCTGAACAATTAATTTCTTTCCATATATTGTAACGACTTTATCATATAATTTTCTTCAAGGATATTTATAATATATAAACTTTTCTTAAAATTTTCTGTTTCCCCAAATCGAGCCTTACTTTTACTTCTGTGCTCCGTTCTACGGGAGTATCATAACAACCGATTCTTAAAATCGTGATAGTGAAACCTTAATATTATCTTAATTCACCGCTTTCTAAATATATAACGCTTTTACTCCGTAAAAAGACTAAATCACATCTATGAATGTAACGGGCAGAACAAGCAAATTGTTCTGCTCCAAGCTTTAGTCAATATAACAAAAAAGGAAAATGTAATCCATTGAATCGGCTTACATTTTCCCCTTCATTTCTTACAATATTGTAAGGCTGACAGAGCATAGCCAAATGCCTGTTATTTTTCCACCGCCATCTTGTCTTTGCGCACTGTGGAAAGATGTGCATTTTTCAAGATCGGACTGAGCGGTTTATAGATGAGCAGCGTCACACCCGAAGCCGCCACGCTCTTAATAATATTGATAGGCGCTACCGCGAAACATACGAACGTCGTAACACTGTTAATATTCCCGTTGATCGCCGCGCCTGCTCCGATAATCGCATCCATAGGCATTCCGAATAACGTTGAAAACGCCGGAAGCAGATACACACCGTTAAACGCCGTTCCGAATACCGTCATGATCACCGAGCCGGCAATACATGACAGGATCGCTCTTTTACGTGTCTTCTTGAACATATAGATGATCGATGCCGGCAGAACCAGACTACAGCCGATTACGAAGTTGGCCAAATCTCCCACAAAAGCAGTACTGGTGCCTTTGATCACCAGTTTCAGCAGGATCTTGCAGAACTCGATCATAACCCCCGCTACCGGACCGAAAGCGAAGGTGCCCACCAGCGCAGGAATCTCACTGAAATCCAGCTTGTAAAAGCCCGGTGCCAGAAACGGAATCGGAAAATCAAATATATGCAAAATCACCGCCAGCGCAGAGAAAAGTCCGATCATCGTGATCTTTCTGGTACTTAAAATACGCTCCGTGATACCGTCCCGCTTATACACATACTTCTCCGCCGCGTATGCGATCGCAAACAGTCCTACCGCTACCCCTATGCAGACCAGCACAAATGTCAGATTGTCTGCAATACTTTGTAATAATCCGTTACTCATTTTTCCTCCATTCCGAAGCATTCAGCTTCTATCTATAATTTTGTCGGAAAAAGTTCGTTCGCGCAAAAAACCCCGAAACATACGTCTCGGGGCTATAAAGCAAAGCAAACATTCTGTCACACGGCTCTGCCGCATGTCGTCCTGCTATTTCTTCTCTCATCCAGACTTTACTGTCGGTTTTGGAATCGCACCAAATCAGCCGTCGCAACAACATGTTCATCATCTCGCTCGCATCCGCTCTCTCAAGCGACATTCTATAGAACATATATACCATGCTGTAACGGGTCGCGGACTATACCGCCGGTAGGGAATTGCACCCGACCCCGAAGAACTTTTTCTGATATTAAAATATCTGTGGTTACCACTTGGACCGCACCGTATTCTTACCGCAGATGTCGGAATCCGTGGTTTCCCACAACAGAAAGTATACAATAGATGATTAAGGATTGCAAGGGGATTTTTCGTTCAGTCTGTGCTACCCTGATCACCAATGTCCACCTCATTGAAATCAAGATGCAAATCTTCATAAATTCCCACTTTCACACGATCGGAAAAGGAATACTGTTCCACCATGGTCATAGTCCCAAAATTATACACCGTAACGTTTCCCTGTATAGGGTCAACAATCCAATACTCCCTCACGCCCGCTTCCTCATACAGTGCAAGTTTTCTCTCATAATCCATATCCTTACTCGACGACGATACAATCTCGATCACCCAGTCCGGCGCGCCATGACAGCCTTTCTCATCCAGTTTATCCGGATCGCATATTACGGAAATATCCGGCTCCACATAATTTTTCCCATCATCTTTAATATAAACCGCAAAGGGTGCCGGCAAAACTTCACATGATCCACCATGTTCCATTATATAATTCCAAATTTTTGCGCTCAGCCACATAAGTATCTTCTGGTGTCTCAACATCGGTGCAGACATCATAAACATCTCGCCGTCAATCAGCTCCGCACGCTCTCCCTCCGGAAGTGCTTCGATATCCGCGATCGTATATAATCCTCTTCTGGGAAATCTCCTGCCCTCGTCGGTATCGACTTCTCCTTCCGTAAGCATCTGGTTGGCTATTTTAGCCTTTCCTCCCTCAATAGTCATGAAGTACTCCTCTCTTTCAAGCGCCACATGTTCCATAAACATAGTCCTCCTTCTTCGTTCCGGCAGAAGGTAGACCGCTGTCCCGTACTCTCTTTGTCGTACAGCCTTTTTCAATATCCATACTGTCCAGTAATCAAAGCACTTCTTTTGATACTAGGGAACAAGCACACCCGCTTCGCTACCTCTGCCGCTATTTGATTTGTAATTTTGAGTAAGCGGCAGAAATTGCCCG
>CAMWXF010000123.1 GCA_947178115.1 uncultured Lachnospiraceae bacterium | reverse complement strand
GGCTGCTCCTGACTTTTATTCACACAGATCACATATATGCCTTCCTTGCATTCCGATATGGTCTCATGTCTGTCCTGTACCTCCGAATCCGCCAGCTTCATCGCCGCGAATCCCGCCACGCCGAATTTCTTCTTGAATTTTATAAAGAACGAAATCCCTTCTCTGAAGAAAACTTTCTTGATCCTTTCTTTCGTTGCATTATCATATACTTCGCACAGCGCGATCTCATTATTCACTTTTACTTTACTCAACTTAGATTCTACCATAATAACCTCTCCTCTGCTTCCGAGCAGGGAAACTCTCTCCGCCTCGGACTGCTGTTTTTACATTGTAAGCCGAATCCACCCTATATACATATGCTTACAAGTACCCATCCTATCACAGAGGCTGTGAAAATGTCGTGAAGGAAATCGGTAGAATTTCTTAAGATTTTCTTACGGGATGTTCAATTTACGCCCTTTATACTTCCGCCGCCCAACACACATCCGTCCTCATAGAAGACCACTGCCTGTCCCGGCGTAATGGCGCGCACCGGTTTCCGGAAAGTACATTTGATCATATCTTCCGCCACGCGCTCTATCACACACCATTCTCCCGCGTGGGCATAACGTATCTTCGCCAACACCTCCCGGGGCTGTGATAAATCTTCCATTCCCATATAGTTAATATGATCACAGAGCAGCACGTCTCCGAACACATCCCCTGCCTCACCGATCACTACCTCGTCGGTCTCAGGTCTGATCTGTGTCACAAACACAGGGCGCCCCATGGAAAGATTTAATCCTTTTCGCTGCCCCACCGTGTAATGCGTAATACCGCGGTGCCTTCCCAGAACCTCTCCGTCTTTAGTTACAAAATTTCCCTCTTTCGGAACACGATCTCCCGCCGCCGTTTCAATATATGCCGCATAATCATGATCCGGTATAAAGCATATCTCCTGACTGTCCGGTTTATGTGCCACGGGAAGTCCTGCCTTCTTAGCGATCTCTCTGATCTCCTCCTTCGTATACTCGCCAACCGGCATAAGCGTGTGCGCAAGCTGTTCCTGCGTCAGATTATATAAAGCATAAGTCTGATCTTTCTTTGCCGTCACGGAATTCCTAATGGCGTATCTGCCGTTTGACAGCCGGGCAATTCTCGCATAGTGTCCTGTGGCGATATAATCCGCGCCGATCTCCAGGCTCCTCTTAAGCATAGCTTCCCACTTCACATAGCGGTTGCATGCAATACAGGGATTGGGTGTTCTGCCCGCCAGATATTCCTCCACGAAATAATCCATGACACGGCATTTGAATTCTTCCTTGAAATTCATCACATAATATGGAATATCCAATAACTGTGCCACTCTTCTCGCGTCGTCTACGGCGCTGAGTCCACAGCAGCCGCCGTTTTCTTCCTGCACATCCCGGTCCTCGTCCTGCCAGATCTGCATGGTCGCCCCGATCACGTCATACCCTTGTTCTTTTAACAGGTAGGCAGCCACGGAAGAATCCACTCCGCCAGACATGCCTACTACGACTTTTTTCTTTTCCATAACAGATTCCTTCTATAAAATACAATAACTCTTTTTCGTTTTTTTTTGCTTTCTATCATTTGTGAAAAATGATCTGTCCGGTTCTTCCGTCTGACGCTTGCGCATACATTTAAACCATATCCCATATAAAGATGGTGTTCTATGAAGCTGCAAAAGTTAAATCATCCGTTAGTAACCGGAACCGTCATCCTTACACTGACAGGACTCCTCAGCCGTTTTATCGGATTTTTCTATCGTATTTTCCTATCCAATGTGTTCGGTGCCGAGGGCATGGGAATCTATCAGCTGATTGCCCCTGTACTTGCCCTCTCCTTTGCGCTCACCGTCTCCGGCATACAGACTGCCATCTCGAAATACGTGGCCAGCGAAACAAGCACGCGGGACTATCGGACATCTTTCCGAACACTGTGGGCGGGCTTCCTTATGGCAATGGCAATTTCCATCGCCTGTGCCCTGTATATCTATCTGTACGCAGATATGATCGCCGTTACTCTCTTATTGGAAGCGCGGACTGCGCCTCTCCTTCGCATCATTGCTCTTTCCATTCCCATGGCAACCGTACATTCCTGTATCAACGGATATTTCTATGGGATCCGCAAAACCGCAATTCCGGCCATATCACAATTAGCCGAACAAATCTGCCGCGTAGGCTCCGTTTATCTGATCTACCACATCTGCAGACAGCATAACATGGAACCGACGATCAGTTTCGCCGTAGTCGGTCTGGTGATCGGCGAGAGCGCATCCATGATCGTCTCCGTCATCGCGATTATGTCCCGCGCACATCAGGTTTTCCCTGCCGTCGACAATCACGATTGCCACAGGGCGTATAGCCTGTTGCCTGCCCGCGGCACACATCGCCGCAAATCGCAGTTCTCTGCTCCCGACAAAGTGCTTGCAGCCTACCGCCATATCATGGGACAGCTGCTACGGCTCGCCGTGCCGTTGTCTGCCAACCGGCTGGTCATCAACCTGTTACAGAGCATTGAAGCGATCTATATCCCGAACCGGCTCATGGCCTATGGCCTGAATAATGCGGACGCTCTGGGAGTCTACGGTGTATTGACAGGAATGAGTCTTCCGCTCATCCTGTTCCCCTCCGCCATCACCAACTCGATCTCCGTACTGCTGCTGCCCATCGTCTCCGAAGCGGACGCAAGCGGCAATCAGAATGCCGTCAGACGTGCCATCATGACCTCCATACGATACTGTCTGCTACTCGGCTGCGGGTGTACTGCTATGTTTCTTCTTCTGGGCCGAAGCGCCGGCCGCCTGCTGTTCCATTCGGAACTGGCCGGCAGTTTTATCCTGACGCTCAGTTTTATCTGTCCTTTTATGTATATTGCCAGTACACTAAGCAGCATCTTAAACGGACTCGGCAAGACTGCACAGACATTCCTGTTCAGTGTGGTAAGCCTCTTACTGCGCCTGCTGTTCGTCTTCATTGCTATCCCAGTGTACGGAATCAAAGGATACCTGTGGGGTATGCTGGCAAGCCAGATGCTGCAGACATTCCTATGTACGGTATCCGCATTGCGTATTTCAAAGAAAGCTCAAGGTCATGGTTGCTGACCCAAATCATTCCTTCGCATTTTACTTGCGATTCTTAGCTTAATATACTATAATGTATGTGTTTTTGCCAGAGAAATCTTAGAATGGTACTAAAGAACAATTAAGGAGTATAGAACAATGTCTTTTCATTATGTAGCAAAATTACCAACACCGGATGATATCCGCAAAGAGTTTCCGATGCCTGAACATCTTGTCAGACTGAAAGCAGCGCGCGATGCCGAAATCAGTGATGTTATCACCGGTAAAAGCAAAAAATTTCTTGTCATCATCGGTCCCTGCTCGGCAGACAATGAGGAGGCCGTATGTGATTATGTAAACCGGCTTGCACGTGTCAACGAACAAGTCAAGGATAAATTAATTCTCATTCCCAGAATCTATACCAACAAACCCCGCACCACCGGGGAAGGCTATAAGGGAATCGTCAGTCAGCCCGATCCCGAGAAGAAACCCGACTTTACAAGCGGTCTGATCGCCATGCGCAAAATGCATATCCGTGCCATCGAGGAATCCGGACTGACTGCCGCCGACGAGATGCTCTATCCCGACAACTGGGGTTATGTGGAGGACATCCTCTCCTATGTGGCTATCGGCGCACGTTCCGTGGAAGACCAGCAGCACCGTATGACAGTCAGCGGTTTTGATGTTCCCGCAGGTATGAAAAATCCCACCAGCGGTACGCTTTCGGTCATGCTGAACTCTATCTATGCAGCGCAGCATCCTCATGATTTTATCTACAGAGGTTACGAGGTAAAAACAGGCGGTAATCCGCTGGCACACGCTGTACTGCGCGGTTCCGTCAACAAACACGGCAGAAGCCTGCCCAACTATCACTATGAGGATCTCGCCATGCTCTACTCCTTATATCAAGAGTTTGATCTTGTGAATCCGGCATGTATCATCGATGCCAATCACAATAACTCTAACAAACAGTACGAGCAGCAGATTCGTATCGTCAAGGAAGTCATGCACAGCAGGAAGTTAAACAGCGATATCCACCGTATGGTCAAGGGCGTTATGGTGGAAAGCTATATCGAGGAAGGCTGCCAGAAGATCGGAGAAGGTATCTATGGTAAATCCATTACTGACCCTTGTCTGGGATGGGAGGCGTCTGAACGGCTGATCTATGATATTGCGGAATATGAATAATAAGCACCTTTCTGATTCGGGAAAATGCCTTACGTATTTTCCCGAATCATACATTCTTCTTTCACTCCTGCCTCACGATCCGATAATATGTCTTCGCTGTAATAAGATAGCTTGCACCGTACACTGCCGCAAACAAAGCCGATACCCCTGCTATGCTGCCAACAAACACTTTCATGTCAAAGAATGCTAATACCCCTAACAACCCTTTTACCATAAACATCCCTGCCATAGTGTGCAGAAGTGCTCCGACAAGCGGCAGTCCGAATACCATAAGGATCTGTCTGTGTATCGTTTGGTGAATTTCCTGATCACTCATTCCCACCTTTTGCATAATACCGAAATTATCTCTGTCCTCATATCCTTCCGTAATCTGTTTATAGTACATGATCAGAATTAAACACATGAAAAATATTAAACCAAACAGGACACCGATGAACAGAAGTGAACCATACATAATATGATCATTTTCCCTTCGCTCCACGCCGTTTTGCAGACTTGTAAATCCCGGCTGACTTTGTCCCCATACACTGAATTCCTTTAAAAATGCGGACTTTTCTTCATCTGCGCCTTCCAAAAGGAGCAAAACACGCCGGGTTTCATCACTTTGCAGGAATCCGTCTACGTCCTCCACACCAACCGTCTCACACCATGCTCTGACACATGTATCCCGCACCTGTTCATCCCTGACGACCATTATATAGCGCGCCTCAAATATATTGCCTTCTGCCTTAGGATGAGGGAAAAAATCATCGATCTCTTCTTGTACCCGAAACTCTCTGCCGAAGAAATCAATAGTATCATAAGCAAAATCTCTGCCACTGCTGTAAATAAGCGCATCATCCTCCTCAAGACTGACAGAACCGTTCTGCACGCTGTTATAATCATCCTGTGTAAGAATATCCACGGCGTACCATTCCGCATAATCTTTTCCGTCCTGTATTTCAAATCTGTTCTCTATCTTTTTCACAGAAAGTTCCACCTTGTCATACACGTCCACTCTCTGAGCGATAAGACCATACTTTTCTTCCAAGCTATTGATTTCTTGCATAACATCTGACTGTGACACTTTTTCCTCACAGTAAGACATTGTCATATCGTACGGACATGTAAAATGCAGACACCCGTCCATGCCGATCCATAGGGATAACGTGCATATGAGGGTAATAAGCGCCATGGTAGAAAAAATGCAGATATTGGAAAGGCTTGCGGCACTCTTTTTCATGCGGTAAAGCATTCCCGAAACGGTGATAAAGTTCTCTGGGTGATAGTAAGTCTTCTTCCTTGTCTTCATCCATTTCAAGAATGCGATACTTCCCGAAGTAAACAGAAGATAAGTTCCTATAACTACGAGGAAGACTGCCATAAAAAAGTTTGTAAAAATCATTTCATTAACCTTTGAGGTAATCGAGCAAAAATAACCAACACCCATGGCTGCCATTCCAAGAAATGCATATAGCCACAGAAACTTCGGTTCTTTCTCGCCTTTCCTGCTGCCGCTCATAAGCTCTACCGGCCTCGCCTTGCCGACCTGACGCAGACTACCCGCATAATTGATCAGGTACACGTAACCGAAATAGACTATTGTCTCCTTAAAAGCCTCCGGCTCAAAAACAAAGCGTATATCCGTCGGCATTCCGCATATCCGAAGCAGCAGCAAAAACAATAGCTTGGAGAGCACCAGCCCAAATATGATGCCGCCACATAGTGCAGCAATATAGAGCAGAAAAGTTTCCACAAACATCATTGCACCGATATGTTTTTTCTCTAATCCTAAGATATGATACAGCCCAAACTCTTTCTTACGCCTTTTTACCAAGAATCCATTGGCATAAATCAGAAAGAAAAGCAGGATAACAGAAAGCAGCCATTTTCCCAAATACAGCATAATCCA
>CAMWXF010000122.1 GCA_947178115.1 uncultured Lachnospiraceae bacterium | reverse complement strand
CTGAGCAGACGCAGATTCCTCTGGGCGAAAACAGGCTTGGGATTGCCGTTGCCGAAAGGCTCTAAAACCGAAAGCTGTTTCACAAACTTGGCCGTCACATAAGACATCGGCATCGGTACATCGATATGTATCTTCTCTTCCAAATCCTCAGCCGTCAGCCCGCAGTGTTCATTGAGATATGTGCGAAACTTCTCCACATTCTCCTCCGGCATGGAAACCCCCGCCGCCATCTTATGTCCGCCATACTTCGTGTACAGTTCCTTACACTCGCTCATCTTATCATACATATGATACGCCTCCACGGAGCGTCCTGAGCCTTTCACGCCCTCCTCCGACCGTGTCAGCACAAAAACCGGCTTATAATACCGCTCCCTAAGCCGGCCGGCAATGATCCCCGCGAGGCTCTCATGGCAGTCGGGCAGATAGACCACCAGCACCCTGTCATCCTTAAGCGTACTGCCTTCGATGACCGCTATCGCCTGCTCTGTTCCCTGCAGCGTCATATTCTTCCTGTTATCATTTAATTCTTTTAATTCTCCGGCTATGGTCACCGCTTCCGCTCTGTCAGCGGTCTGAAACATCCGCAGCGCCCTGGATGCGGTATCCAGCCGTCCTGTTGCATTCAGGCACGGTCCCAGCACAAACCCGATATGGTATGCCGAAAGCTGCTTATCCTGCAGGCCGTTGACAGCTAAGAGTGCCTGCATGCCTATGTTGGCCGACTTACTGATCTGCTGCAATCCGTATCTGACGATGATCCGATTCTCATCGGTCAGTTCCATCACGTCTCCCACCGTGGCAAAAGCGGCAAACGCCAACAGCTCCTGCATAAGAGGCGCCGCCTCTGTCCGTTTCTGCCCGTCAAACAGCACCTGCATCAATTTATAGGCCACCACAGCCCCGCAGATACCGTCAAAGGGATAGCTGCAGTCTGCCTGCTTCGGATCGATCACCGCGTCCGCCGGCGGCGGACACTCCCGTCTGCTGCCGTCCTCCTGCACTTCATAAGGCACCTCATGATGGTCCGTTACCACCACCGTCATCCCAAGAGACTTGGCATATGTAATCTGCTCCTTCGCCGCGATCCCGTTATCACATGTCAGGATCGTATCGATTCCGGCTTCATGCGCTTCCTCGATCATGTGATTATTCATCCCATAGCCGTCATGAATGCGGTGTGGGATTACAGTATCCACATCCGCGCCCAAGCTATTCAGCCCGGCATACAGAATATAAGTGGAACAGACACCGTCAATGTCATAATCCCCGATAATCCGTATCCGCTGTTTTCTGTCAATCTTATCCCGCAGGATGTCCGCCGCCCTCTCTGCGTCCTTTAAAAGCGCCGGGTCATGCAGCTGATCTATCGTGCCGTGCAGGAATTCATCAATGTTCTCATCTCCCACGATCTCCCTGTTGCGGATGATTCTGGCAATCACCGGATCAATATGAAATTTCTCTGCTATATGATTGAAATCCGCCCCTTTGGCAGTCACTACCCATTTCGCCACTTATACTTCCGCCTTTCTGTCACACACGTATATTTCTCACGTTGTGAACACTGTCCGTCACGTTTATGAAAGGCGCCCTGCTCATCGCAGAACGCCTCTTATATTTTCTTTCCGGAAGCCGCAGCGCCTTGCGGACGCATACGCGCTTCCGTAACCGATATCTGTTTGATCTACTCCGATCTATTTATCCGCTTTCTTCACAAACTTCGTGCGGAACACATACCACATCGCACCAGTCAGACAGATGGATGAGTAAGTACCGCAGACGATACCTGCGATCAACGGAAGCGCAAACTCCCTGATGGAAGATACGCCGAATACTTCAAGAGCCGCCACCATAAAGAAGGTAGTCAAAGATGTAAAGATACTTCTCGACAGCGTCTGTGAAATACTCTTATTCACCAGATCCTGTAAGGATTCTCTGTCCTTCTTGTCCCGCAGATTCTCACGGATACGGTCGAAGATAACGATGGTTGCGTTGATGGAGTAACCCACGATCGTCAGCATACATGCAATGAAGGTATTGCCTACGGATATTCTGACAATCGCGTAGAACGCCAGAACCACCAGTACATCGTGAATCAGTGCGATTACGGAGCTGGCGCCGAAACGGATGTCCTTAAATCTGAACCAGATGTACAACAGCATAAGGATCGTCGCCACAACAATAGCCTTAATCGCATCCGCCTGCATCTCGGAGCTGACGGTTGCACTGATGGTCTCTGCCGTGATACTGCTCTCATCCACGCCGAAATTCGTCACCATCGTATCTGCAAACTGCTCTCTCTCCTGTACATTCAATGTCCTCGTCTTAATAATAACCTGATTGGAACCTGCCACCTTAGTGGTCTGTACATTACCATCGCCCGTGATATCCTCGATCAACGGAACGATCTGTGCGTCGATCTCCTCGATGCTCATGTCCTCATTCAATGTCATGGTGGTAGAAGTACCGCCCACGAAATCAAGGCTGTAATTGAGCGGCATGTCTATCTGGGATTTGTTGACACCCATCACGACAAAGCCGAGCAGAATCACCGCAACGGACAAGCCGAAGAACATATTTCTCTTGGACAGGAAGTCAATGGTCTTCTTCTCTTTGCCCACGCCGTAAGCCTTCTCACTCTGGATTCCTACCGCGTACAGCGCATTGATTAAGAACTTCGTGACAAACAACGCCGTGAACATGGATAAGAATATACCTAACATCAGCGTAATGGAGAATCCTTTGATCGTACCGCTTCCCATGAAATAAAGCACGATCGCCGCGATCAGGGTCGTAATGTTACCGTCCAGAATCGCAGACAACGCTTTGCTGAAACCGATCTTAATGGAAGACTGTACCGTCTTACCGGTAGCCAGCTCCTCTCTGATACGGGCAAAGATAATAACGTTTGCATCAACTGCCATACCGACGGAAAGAATAATACCCGCGATACCCGGCAGGGTTAATGTCGCCTCAAAAGCATATAACAGGATCACCATCAATTCCGTATACAGGCAGAGCGCCAGTGACGCTGCCAGACCGGAAACATAATATACCGCAATCATAAACACAACTACCAGAGCAAAACCTACTGCCGCAGCAATCAGACTGGTATGGATCGCCTCGGAACCGAGCTGGGCGCCTACCACGTTGGAACGCAGCTCTTCAAGCTCCAGCTTCAGACCGCCGATACGGATTGTGGAAGCAAGCTGCTGCGCTTCCTCCACGCTGCTCTGTCCCGAGATCACCGCATTGCCGTCGGTGATGACAGCCTTTACGTTCGGTACGCTGACTAATTCCTCATCATAGTAGATAGCAATCGATTCACCGTTATCATAAGCTTTCTGGGTCGCTTTTGCAAAAGCCTCGGTCCCTGCCGCATTCAGTGTCAGCGCAACGACATTCTCCACATTTCCCATGGAATCCTGCTGTGCTCTCGCCTGCGCGTCCGCTACGTCCGTACCTGTCAGGACAATAGAACCGTCGGCTATCAGCTCGTCGATCGTCTTATTTAACGCATACTGCGGAACAAAGTTTCCGTCCGCATCTATGCCATAACCCAGATCATAGTTATTGTTGCCCTCGCTGTCAGTCTGCGCGATAAAGTACAGACTTCCGGGTTTGCCGAGTTCTTCTAAGATCGCATTGGCATCGGTCACGCCGGGGATCTCAATATTGATCCGGTCGTCACCTTCCTGATATACCTGCGCTTCCGTGCTGTACCCGTCAACACGCTGCTGTAACTTATAGATCGTATCGCTCATATCTTCGGCGCTGGGCTTTCCTTCGCCTACGACCTGATAAGTGATACTGACACCGCCTGCCAGATCCAGTCCTAATTTAATACTGGAAGCTGAGCCGGACTTGTCCTCTCCCACACCACAGACTGCCGTGTATCCGAGCAGCCCCAGTATCAGGGCAAATACGATCAAACCTATAACCGCTCTGCTTTTTTTCATAATGCTTTCTCCTTTTCTTCATCGGCAAGCGCCGCTTTTATCATGATTGCGCACTCGACACGCTTTCTCTGCAATTCACAGCCAAGGTCGTAAGAGCCGTTGATATTACCGCTGAAATGATAGGCGTTGGCTGCACAGCCGCCACTGCAGTAGAACTTCGCGAAACAGTCCTTACACTTCTCCTTTGCATAGACATTACATGTTTTAAAAGCATCTCTGATATCCGTACGAACGATTCCCTCGTCCACGTTACCCATCAGGAATTCTTCCTGTCCTACAAACTGATGACAGGGATAGAAGTCTCCCCAAGGGGTTACCGCCAGATACTCTGTTCCCGACCCGCAGCCTGACAATCGCTTCGCCACGCATGGGCCACCCTCTAAATCTATCATAAAATGAAAGAAATTGAAACCTTTTCCTTCTTTTTTTCTTCGAATATATTCAAGCGCCAGCTTATCATACTCCTCAAGGATTGCGGGAACATCTTCCCACCGAAGCGCATAATCCTCCGAATCCTCCGCAACTACGGGTTCCACAGAGATCTGCTCGAATCCCTCGTCCGCCAGATGTTTGACATCCTCCGCAAAATCCAGATTGTTTCTGGTGAAGGTGCCTCTCACATAGTAATTCATCTGATTTCTGCTCTCTGCCACCTTCTTATATTTAGGAACCACCTCGTCATAACTTCCCTGCCCGCCTCTGCGTGGGCGCATCAGATCATGGATCTTCTTCCTCCCGTCTACGCTGAGGACAATATTGGCCATCTCTCTGTTGGCAAACGCAAGCACTTCATCGTCCAGCAGTACACCGTTGGTCGTCAGGGTAAAACGAAACTTCTTATGATAAGGCTCCTCCAGGCTTCTGCCGTAGGCCACCAGATCTTTGACCACCTGCCAGTTCATAAGCGGCTCCCCGCCGAAGAAGTCCACTTCAAGATTGACCCGGTTCCCGGAATTATGCACCAGAAAATCAAGCGCTTTCTTACCAACCTCATAACTCATGAGCGCTCTTCTGCCGTGATACTCGCCCTCCTCGGCAAAACAATACTTACAGGCAAGATTACAGTCGTGGGCGATATGCAGGCAGAGCGCCTTCACTACCGTCTGCCGGTTCTTGAATTCACCGATGTATTTCTCATAAATATCCTCGGTGTAGAGCATGCCCGCTTCCTTCAGTTCCAGAATCTCTTCCACCGTCTCCTGCAGACTCGCAGGGTCCACGCTGCCTCCGCCCTCTGCCGCTTTCTTTGCGGCATATGCCGCGATCTCCTGCGCCCCGTCAAGTCCCTGTGCAAGCGCCTCTTCCACAAACGGTATCACACGATATGCCGTCTCGTCCACCACATGGACACAGCCGCTGTTGACATCCAGCACGATATGATACCCGTTGCTTATATATTGATGTACCACTTTTTATTTCCTTTCGTAATCTTCCACGCATAATAAGCAGCGACACAAGATCGCTGCTTACGCTTCCTATCATTTTAACTGAAACAGAATCACTTATCTTGCCTTCTCACAGCTCTGGTTGCCTACCGTGCAGGATGTCTTGCAGGCTGACTGACAGGATGTCTGGCACTCGCCGCATCCGCCCTTCTTCATGGATTCTTTCAGATCTCTTGTGCTTAAAGTCTTGATATGCTTCATACCTGTATCCTCCTTAATGTATTATCATATTCTTCATTCGTCTTCAATACGATCCCGGCCGTCTGCACAGTATGCAGTGCCGTCATAACTTTATGTAGTATACCATAGTTTTTGTGATCCGAAAAGTGTTTTTATCATTTTTTTATGGCCGGGTGCCGCTCTAGCTGATCATCCCGCCCAGCATACCGCTGCCGGCGCAGAGCAAAAAGACCGTCACCATATTTCCCGCCACATCCTGCAGCCCTCTGTTCACGATGAGCGACACGACCACCAGAATCACATAATAGGCAACTCCCATGGCAAGTCCCCACAGGAATTTACGTCTGGCCGCCCTTTTACCTGCAAGCAGTCCGATCGCAAAAGTGACTGCTATGTAAATGCCGATGATACTAAGGGACACCACCTTCTCGGACAATCCGAACCGATACAGCATAAAAGCAAGCAGTAACAACAGCCCGGCCGTCAATATGTATGCCGCCAACATGCATTTAGTAATGAAAATCACTTTCTCCGTATAGATTTCCTTTTTTCCCATATTCCCTCCGTTTCCGCCAACGTGTGAAAAATAACGTAAGCGTAACTGTTCAGTACCTTCACAGTTACGATGCAAAATCCATCCTAAATTGTCTTC
>CAMWXF010000121.1 GCA_947178115.1 uncultured Lachnospiraceae bacterium | reverse complement strand
TCGCAGCAAAATGCATCACTGTCTGGGCCACAATCATAAAGATGCCGATCTGCCTAATGCTTTCCAACATATTCAATATCACATCCCTCCGCTTGTGGTATAAGTAATAATCGCGATTTGAATCACAAACATACCTATAGAGGAGAGGGCAATCTTCAACAACATAATATTACCGTCTCCCACACGATTTGCGCAGTTAGTCATGCGCTTATCACTGACAATACCAATCAGCGCTGCACCGATCTTGATTACGCCCGCTAACAGCAGAAGTCTCAGCACCGGAATACAGCACAACACGACCAAAACCAGCGTTATATACAGACCAATGCTGTTCTTCACAAGCACTGCCGATCCCATTACCATCTCAAACATTCCTTCCGTCACCCCACCGATCGCAGGTATGGCAGATATTGCTTTCTTAAGCACAGAGGACTGCAAGGAATCTATAACAGGTGATATCATTGCCTGTAAAATGCTAAAACCGGTGATAATTCCTATTGTAACCTTAAGACTGACACCGATCGCCTTGTCAAACAGCTCCAGCAGCAGAGACAGCTTTTCCTCCATCCACACACCGTTGATGATCGTCAGCAGCATATAGCCATATACTGCCGGCATAAGAAGCGTCAAATAACCCCATTCTATCAAATATACAATAAACAGTAGGATCTGGTAGTACACTGCAGCTGAGGCAACGCCGGAGGCGCTTCCCACCGCGATCATATACGTGGGAATATACAGCTTCATAAAGGTAGTAACTGTCTCCAGTATTTCACGTACAATGGACGCTCCGCTCGCAAAAGCCTTAAGAAGCACGGCAACCATCAGCAGATACACGAAATAAAAAGCAATATCCGATACCTGATGATCCTGAAACAAATCGGCAAAATTGACAAACAATGCCGCCACAACTCCTAATATAAGAATGGTTACAAACAAAGTCCTGATCTCTCCTGCATGAGAAGAAAATGCGCCGCCGATTCCGCTTCCAAGCTCCTTTATGGCATCCCATATCCTTCCTTGAAGAATCAGACTCATGACCATCTTGCCGTCGAATGTATACTCCGGAAAAAGCTGCCTGAAATCCAGCGTAACGGCATCCATCCCCATCTCTTCCCAAGCGATACTGCTTCCCCCGGTTTCCAATTCTATCCCACCTTTCTGACAATACTGCCTTCTGCTCCAATCCATGATTCCGCCTGCATTTTCCCGGCGTTCCGGTACGCAGTCTTCTATCCGGTGATAGACTGGATACTCTCAAGAAGCGCCATCAATACGGGCATTCCCGTCAACAAAATATATAGTTTGCCGACCATCTCAACTTGTCCCGCAATACCGCCATATCCTGCATCCTTACAGATTCCCGCGCAGAACTCACAGGCATAAGTAGCTCCGACAGCCTTTAGAAGCACCGTCAAATAACTGTAGTTATCTTTCAAATATCCCCGCAGCTTCTCCATTACCGATAAGATCCCCGTAAAATACTGCATGGCATAACCAAAAATTACCAGACAAACAGCAACCGCTATGTAAATACCGTATTCCGCTTTATAGCTTCTTAAAGGCACAGCAAGCAGAATCCCTATAATGCCCACTAACCCTATTTTTACCATCTCCACAGTTTTCACCCCGCTCGTCAAACATCTGATATTATCAGACACACCGATTCATGCCGACAGTTACACCCTATAGTGTAAACAGATCCTGCACCATCACAAACAGATCATATATATAAGGGATGATCCATGTTAAAACAAGAATTAATCCGGCGAGGCTGATGAGAAAAGCGTGTTCCTCTCTGCCGCTATGCTTTAAAACTTGATTTAATATTGTGACCAAGATACCGACTGCCGCTATCCTGAATATAAGGCTTACGCTCATCTTTTCCTCCATTTTGAAGTAGTCTACATTCTTAACATTTCAACCGGTATTTTTAATGCGATGTCCATATACCGGAATGCTCTTTCGAAATATTTTGCCTCCAAATTGACGTATTCCTGTCACAACAGCAGAATTGTCAGAAATACTCCCGCCAGCACACTGACACTGAGCAGCATTTTAGCCCGGTTTTCATAAGCCTCTTCTGCCTGTCTGCATTTTCTGTTCAAAAGATCCATAGATTGTCCAATATTTTGTGCCTGTAACTTTTCTTCCTGCAGTCCAAAATTCTGCAGTAAATCTATTAATATATCCTTTTCCTCCCTCGTCAGCGGCGCTTCCTGCAGGCACTGACACATTTGTTCTTCCCATACCCGCTCAAGCCCTGCACCCCCGCTCTGATTGATACGCGCATAAACCTGACGAAAATACGGTCGGTACAGCGTGTCGCAATATTCTGAGAGAATCAGACAGATTTCCGGAAGCGTATGTTTGCCGTAACTGATCTCATCCTGCATTCTCTTAATGATACGAATCAATTCCCTAAGATGCCGAATCCTGCTCTGTTCCTCCGCAATCTTGCTAATCCCCCATCCGATACACCCCGCTAAAATGCAAAAAAAACCAATTAGTTTAAACATCGCTTTCCATCTCCGTCATAGATTCCTTCCACTTCACAGCAGCCATTTTTCCTTGTAAGCACCAGATACCTGTCAAAAAGCCTGTCAGCTATAACATTACGCATGTATTTTTTATGCTGTACTTCTTCCACAGAACCGCCATGTATTGTTGCAATCAGCCTGCACCCGCAGCCACTCGCCATCTGCAGTGCCTGTATATCCTCTTCACTTCCCAATTCATCCACTGCCAGCACCTGCGGTGCCATAGCCCGGATCAGCATCATCATGCCTTCCCTTTTCGGACACCCGTCCAACACATCTGTGCGTATTCCCACGTCATTCTGCGCAATACCCAGATAACTGCCTGCAATCTCTGACCGCTCGTCTACCACACTGACATTCACTCCATCTCCATAACCGGTTCCGTTGGAGAAATTCCTGATCACATCCCGCAACATGGTCGTCTTACCACAGCCGGGCGGTGCAATCAGCAGTGTATTGCACACTTTCCCCTGACTGTCATATAAATAAGGAAGAATCGGATCTGAGACTCCTTTGATCTCATGTGCAATACGAATATTTAAATAACGTATATATTTCAAATTACGTATCCGTTTATCGTCTTCCATAATTACCTGCCCAGCCAGACCTACACGATGTCCTCCCTGTATGGTCAAAAACCCCTGGCGAATCTCATCGGCAAACGCATAAACAGAATACTGGCACAAATGTTTAAGTATTGCTTCTAACTTCTCCGCGCCATACTGTGCCGCAGCAGGCTGCCTGTCCACCAGACTGCCGTCTTCATCTACAAACCATTCCTTCCGGTCGATCAACACTGCCGCCGGCGCATTTACCCTTAATCTGATCTCCTGCAGACACCCGGCCTGTTGTGCCGCTATACGCCACCTGTCCCGTAATGATTCCGGAAACATATAAAGGATCTCCTCACTTCTCATCCGCACTCCCCCTTATCTCAATATATGAACCTTTGTCCAAGTTATGACACAAAAGAAATGAGAACAAAAATAACGCCCACCGTATAGTGAGCGTTACCGTTTGTTTAATACTGTAATCTCTTCATCTCGTCAACAAAATTCTGTCATTATCCAGTCTTCTGCCCGCCTGATCCTTAAATGCCGCAAGCAGATCATCCACCGTCATCTTCTCCCGCTCTGTACCGCAAACATCCAGTACAATATGACCGCCGTCCATCATCAGTGTCCGATTCCCCATTGTAAGCGCCTGCTGCATATTGTGTGTCACCATAAGGCATGTAATCTTACGCTCGGCAACGATCCTGCGGGTCAATTCCAGCACCTTCTGCGCCGTAGTAGGATCAAGGGCTGCCGTGTGCTCATCCAACAGCAGAATCTTGGGCGTTACCAATGTCGCCATCAACAATGTAAGCGCCTGCCTCTGACCGCCGGATAAAAGCCCAACCGGCTGCTTCATACGATCCTCCAGTCCCATATCAAGTTGTGTCAGCTGCTCTCTGAACATCTGTTTTTCCTTACTGCTGATCCTGCTGAAATAGGCATGCGCTGAGGTGGAAGCTCGTAAATAAGCGAGCGCCATATTTTCCTCTATAGTCATATGCGGCGCGGAGCCTTTTAAAGGGTCCTGAAAGAGATGCCCGATTACCTTACTCCTGATATGCTCTCTACGATAGGTAATATCCTCCCCCGCCAGAAGGATCTGCCCCTCATCCACATAGAAGGCGCCCGTAATCGCATGGAAAAGTGTGGATTTACCCGCTCCGTTGCTTCCTACTATGGTGGCAAAATCTCCATCGGCAAGCTCCAGACTCACCTGATCCAGTGCTTTCTTCTCATTCACCGTACCCGGATTAAAGGTTTTGGAAATCTTCTTAAGCGTCAACATACCTCCTCATCCTCCTCTCCCGATCCGTCATTTCTCTTAAGTGGTATCCTGTGCCTCCTGTAGAAATCCGCTTTGCCTTTCAGATAAGGAAAAGCGATTGCAAATGCCACAATCAGTGCAGATACCAGTTTCAGACATTCCGCCGGAACACTTAAACGCAGCGCCACCGCCACGATGAACCGATACAGACAGCTTCCCAGAATAACGCCTGTTACTTTCTTAAACATACCGCCTTTACCAATAATCGTCTCCCCGATAATCAGACTGGCCAGCGCAATCGTCACCATACCAGTACCCAGATTAATATCGCAGGACTTCTGATACTGGGCCAATACTGCGCCGGAAAGCGCCGTCAGCGAATTCGCCACGCACAGCCCCACCGTAATCATAAAAACGGGGTTGATACTGGATGCCCGCACCATATATTCATTATCTCCCGTGGCACGGATGGATAATCCCAGTCTCGTATTGAGAAACCATGCCAGAATAACGCCTATGAGCAGCACAATAGCTGCTACGATCATCAGTTTATACCAGTCTCCGTACCATTTTGCCCCGGACACTTCCTTTGCCATACTGAAAATCGTGTCACAACCGAAGAGATTGACATTGGAAGAAAACCCCATAACAGCAATGTTCACCGTATACAATCCCGTGTTCACAATAATTCCAGCCAGAATAGACGGCACTCCCATCCTCGTCTGTAAAAAGGCTGTCACAAACCCGGAACATACTCCTGCCGCCATGGCTGCCGGAAATGCCAGCAGCGGATGACCCGCTATCGTGACTACGGCACCCACGGAACAGCCCAGTGTAAAACAACCGTCCGTGGAGAGATCCGCTATATTTAAGATACTGAACGAGATAAAAAGCGCAAGTGCCACTAAAGAATATATACACCCAAGCTCCAGCGCACTCTGTACAATTGACAACGTAAATATAGATCCCATGTAAACCTCTTTCTGTTAATGATCAATTCCTGTTTAACATCTCAATTTAAATCTCTGACAATGCACCCCTTAAGGCCGTTTTCTGACGGAACATCATTCAAATTCCTCCGCCGTAACGATCTCTTTTAACGCCGTGCACATATCGGCAAACATGCTGTAATCGAGCCCGATTGCCTCCGCTGTCTCCGTATTTACCGTCGCAATACCGTTATCCAGTGTAACAACCGCCGTAGATGCCGGATCGGCGCCGTTTACAAGAATCTCGACGATCATATCTGCCGTAGCGGTTCCTAATTCTTCATAATTCACGCCGTAACCTAAGAATGCACCGTTTAAGGCGAAGGAATCCGCGCCGCCGTAATGAGGAACCCCTGCCTCGATAAACTTCTCATAAATCGCCAGCTCCGCCGTCATAACCGTATTATCCGTAGGGGTAAAAACCGCCTCTGCACCTCCTGCAATTAAAGCATCCGCCGCCAGCGATATTTCATCATTGGTGGTGCCCGTCTTCTCTATCACATTCACACCCTTCGCTTCGCAATATGCCTTTGCCGCTTCAACGGGCGCTTTGGAGGCATCCTCACTCTTATTATAGAGAAGTCCTACTGTCTTGATATCCGAATCTGCTGCAAAAATCAGATCCATCACCGCGTCTGTGTTGAGCGCGTCAGATGTACCTGTAATATTAGAACCGGGTGCATCCATACCTGCCACAAGTCCTGCTCCTACCGGATCGGATACTGCCGAGAATACCACGGGAATCTGATTCTCTTCGGTGGCATTCTGCATGATCATCGCCGCCGGCGTGGCAATCGGTACAATCACATCTACCTCGGAGGCAACTAATTCGGAGGCGATCTGGTTTAACACGGTAGAATCCGCCTGCCCGTTATAAGTGTAATC
>CAMWXF010000120.1 GCA_947178115.1 uncultured Lachnospiraceae bacterium | reverse complement strand
GCTTATCTGGTGAATCTGAAATATGTGGAAAAGTATAATGCGACAACGATCTGGCTGGAGAAAGGGTCGGTACTTGTGTCCAAGAAACATTACGCAGGATTCGTGCGGCAGTATATGCAGTATATCAACCAGAAAAGGAGCAGATAGGTGGACAGGATAGATCTGTATTTTGAAATAGCCAGTAATATTTACAGTGTGTTGCTTACCTTGATCGTGTCCTTTTATTATATGGTATGGGTGAGACCGTTCCTGCTAAAGCGTAGGACGGCATGGCTGTGCGGCGCGACATATGCGGTGGTCATGGAAATATTGATAATTATTCCGGTCAATATGACAGAAGTAGCCGCCTATGTCTTGGTCGTAATGTCTGTTTTTCTTGTCATGTGTCTGTTTGACAGGGGAAATGTCGGGCAGAAAATTTTTCTGGCTGTTACTTTTTTCTGCCTGCGATGGCAGAGCTTTTTGATACAGGCCAGTGTGGGAAATGAATTTTATTTATTGCAATATAAAATAGAAGAGTCCCTGATGGGATTGGTGAATGGTAAAAATATAGTATGGCTTGGAAGATATTTGGTGCAATGCGTCCTTGACATACTTCTGGTGATTGGGGTTATGGGAGGCTCTGTCAGGCTGATGCTGTGGGCGTATGGCGCACGACGGGAGGATATGAAGGGCAGAGAACTTTTGATTCTGCTTGTACCTTCGGTTTCAGGAGTATTTACCTATGAAGTGCTTAAGCATTATGAAAAGATCTACGAACGTGATTCGGGGAAATACGTTTTAGATATTTACGGTTATCATGACTGGCTGATGGTACTTTACAGCGTGATTTGTTTTATGACGATCTTCGTGATGACCTATGTGTTTCGTCAATGGAAAAATGAGCGGGAGGAGGACAAACAGCGGGAGGTATTTTCAAGGCAGATACAGGATCTGGAGAGCCATATCGCCGAGGTGGAACGGCTTTATCGGGATATGCGGAGTCTACGCCATGACATGGGCAATCATCTTATGACGCTGGAGCAGCTATATGGTGCGGGAGCGTATGAGCAGGCGGAGAAGTATGTCGGGACGTTGAAGCGGGAAATGCAGAACGCCTCATTAGATGTAGTGAGTGGTAATCCGGTGACGGATATCATTCTGTCCGGACAGAAGAAGGAAATGGAAGATAAGGGAATCCGGTTTGAGTGTGACTTCCATTATCCACAGACAGGCGGTATCGATGCTTTTGACGTGAGCATTATCCTGAATAATGCACTGTCCAATGCGATTGAGGCGATAGAACGGGAGCGGACGATTACTATGGATAATGACATTCTGCAAAAGAGTGTAATGAAAGATGACAGCAGACAAAATGACATAGATGTCAGAATGACGGAGAAAACGAATCAGGAATATGGAAATGGCCGAAATATGCCGCATATATCACTGTTATCTCATCGTGTGAAAAATATGTACATCATAGAAGTATCCAATCCATATCAAGGAGAACTGCATGTTGATACGATAAGCGGACTGCCGGGCACTTCTAAGACCGGTGACGGACACGGCTTCGGTCTTGCAAATATCCGTCAGGCGGCACGGAAGTATTACGGGGACATGGAGATCGGTAAGGAAGTGCGTGAAAGGGAATCGTACTGTGTACTGCGGGTGATGCTGCAGCTTACGGGATAGCGAACAGTATCAGGATAATATTCTGCCGTTTATGTTGCAGATGTGCCGTTTGTGCTGTGAATATTGTAATTAAAAGTGTACTTTTATTATAATAATCACTATGCTGTCGATTGAAAAGTTGGCGTGTTAAGTTGATTTATTATAGTTAGCTTGAATGTTCTGATTTGATTCGAGGCAGCATGGTACAACAGTGAAAAGGGCAGGAATATGGAGGAAGAGGATATGATAAAACTTGGCAGGATTGTTAATGCGGTATTTGCAGTCACGCTATCTGTGGGTATTATGTCGCTGACCGGCTGTGGAGGAAAAGCAGGCGGCAGCACACAGGAAACGAAGAACAATGTACCGGATCGTTATGAGGAAGCAGAAGATCCCGCGGCGGAGTGGGAGGAGTCAGGGGATTATGAAGATTCGGACGATTACGCGGATCTTATAGGCGGGGATGATGATTCAGGCATGTCCGGCGGACCGGCATATAAAATAAATTTGGAGGGAAATGACAGCGCGGAACTGGATGGTAAGATCGCATCGATTGTTCCGACAGGAAGTGGCTGTGTTATTGCGAACACGGCGGCGGGTGATTTGTTTTTTATGACGACTGAAGAAGTGTACTATTTCATGCCGGAAGATTCTAAGGTCAAAACCTATAAGATTACCGACAATAGCGGAATTGATGAACTGCTTTATGCAAATGATAATACTGCTTTTGGGAACGGCAGCTTTGTCTATTTTCAAAAAGAGTGGGTTCCTGAAGATGAATGGGCTATGCCTGAGGAGGGCGGAAATCTTCCGGAATATATATATACTTTTACCAATCTCAATCAGGCCAACCTTGCGGATGCCAAGAGTTTATTGATGGTGGCGGACAATGGGAATTTCTACGCCTATGTGAACGATCAGAACGGCGTCAGCGCGGGCGGAAAAGACGCGTACAGCGATGAAAGCATCACGTATTCGGTGAAGTTTTGTGAAGACGAGACGGAAAAAAGCGACGTTGTTGTGGAGAAGGGAATATACAATTTTGTCCTAACGAAAGACAACGAGCTGTTCTGTCTGAGGAATTCGGAGATGTCCGGACTGTTTGGAGATGAGAAGAATGCGATTCTTAACTATATTGATATCACGGATCAGATAAACGGTAAGATCACAGACATTTATCCGGTCATGAACAGTACGGATTACTGCTATGTGGTGGACGAAGACAATCAGATTTATTTTGTAGAAGCAGTTTGGAGTGATGAGATCACTGTAAGTCTGATCGCAAAGTTTGACGACGGGGCGATCGAGGATATCCAAGGGACTGCTGGAAGCGGTGAAGCCATGCTGATCAGAACGAGTGATGGTTCTTATTACTTTCATGACGGAGATTCTGACCGTGCCGAGAGAATCGAAACATTGGATTCCGCATATAAAAACGTTGTATGGCTGACGATGGATGAAAATATTCTTGCTTTAGGAAATGATGGATATCTGTATTTGATCAGAAAATAATTCACCGAAATATTATGGGGAGACAGAGATGTTGATTCTCTCACAACCGATAAAAGCCCTTCCGCAACATTTCTCTTTATAGGCACAATCGTATGACCGAAATAAAACATGAAGAGTGAAAAACTGAAAAAAGTAGGAATCAGTTTTTTCACACACGGATTTGTGTCTGTGCACACCCGACACAAACGCATGCAATAGTATGCCTTAAAAAATAAAAACGTGTGCAGAAAAGAGGAAGCGTATGAGTATGAACATAAGCGGAGTAAGCGGAGCCGGCATGCAGCCGAATATGTCAGGAATGGGAGCGGGAGCGGCGGATCAGATGGACCCGGTCAGCAAGGATCTGAGAAGACAGATAGAGGATCTGCAGAAACAGATGCAGGAGTTGTCTGCCAATCAGGAAATGCCGATGGAGACGAAGATGAAGAAGCGGCAGGAGCTTCAGAAGCAGATCAGTGAGTTGGAAGTACAGCTCCGTCAACATCAGATGGAAGTCAAAAGGGAGGAGAATCAGAAGAAAAAGAGCAATGGGTCTTCCTTCGATGATCTTCTGGGAACGAAGCCGCAGGAGAAGCAGGGCGGTAAGCAGAGCGTAGGAATGTCGGCAGGCAGCATGGAGGCGCTGATATCGGCGGATGTGTCCATGAAGCAGGCGGATGTGCACGGCAGTATAGCGACTAAGATGGAAAAAAGGGCTGGTGTGATTGAGACTGAGATTATGCTGGATTCAGGCAGGGGCGGCAGCAGCAACATAGAGTTTAAGGAAGAAGAACTCGCCAAGACAAAGGCGATAGCGGAGCAGGCCACCTCTTCCCAGATGGAGTCACTGGCACAGGCGAATAAGACTATGCAGGAAGCGGCCGAGGACGAGCAGAATGATAAAGCCGGAAAGATAGAGACAGGCACTAAGACAGGATCAAGCCAGAATATTGCTGTCGTAGAAGGCGAAGAGCAGGGTACACCGGGAACGGCACAAAGCGCTGCAAGTGCGGTGACACGGGATGACGGACAAAGCGGCAGTCAGCAGGAGGCGGAAGAGAAGAATACGTTTGATACGGAAATGATGGGCGTGGCATTCAGCCGCGGGTATCAGCCGGTGGATGTAAGACTGTGATACAACAGAGGGAGTCGGATAGAATGCCGGTTCCCTCTTTTCGCTTTACAGGAAAGAGACTGTCATACAGTAAAATAAATGTACGTACGCCGATTAGGTTATGCATTTAACCTATTGTATTTGCGCTGTTTTCTGTTTACACTATAAGAAAGTCTGGGAGACAAGATTAGAACATATTCAATCTGATGTGATGATGGGTAACTGTGCATCTTCGTAACTGCGAGGAACAGGGTTCTGAACAGTTACGGTGATGGGACGGTAAAGTGAGTCGGGAGGATGGTAATATGGAGCAGCGTGTCAGAATCGTGGACATAGCGGAGGAACTGGGTGTGAGTACAGCCACGGTATCTAACGTGATACATGGCAAGACGAAGAAGATTTCGGACCGGACGGTGAAACGGGTACAGGAGCTTCTGGAAGAGAGACAGTATATCCCCAGTATGGCGGGGATTCTGCTTTCTCAGAATAATTCCAGAATCGTCGGCGTGGTGGTGAATGATCATATGAAGTATGAGGGAAAAGTGTTGGAGGATGCCTTTGTATCGGCAGCGTTGAATGCACTTTTATTTGAATTGGAAAAATCGGATTATTTTATGATGGTCAAGGCAACGGAGGACTGGAATGAGATCGTGCGCTTTGCTTCCATGTGGAATATGGACGGACTTGTGCTGTTAGGGTTCTGCGAGAGCGATTACGAGAGACTCCGGGAGAAAATGCACATTCCCTTTGTCGTTTACGACGGATACTTCGAGGAGAATAAGAGAATATGCAATCTCATTATTGACAATTTCGATGGCGGGTGGCAGGTAGGAGACTATCTGCGCCGTATGGGACATTGCAGGATTTTGTGCGTCTCCGACAATAATATCTGCGTGGATAAAGATCGGATGGATGGCTGCCGTGCAGGCGCGCAGGAAAGCCAGGTTGACTGGCTTCAAATCCCCATGAGCCGACAGGAGCGCCTACGATTTTATGAGGAACATTTAATGTATATCAGGCAGTACACGGCGGTTTTTGCAGTGTCCGATGCCTATGCGGTGGAGCTGCTCTATTTTCTACAACAAAATCATATCCCGGTTCCGGATGAGATATCCGTGGTCGGATTTGACGACACTGCCTTGAGCCGGAACTGTTATCCCGCTCTTACCACAGTGGGACAGGACGCCAAAGAGCGGGCAATAGCGGCCGTACAGGCGTTGAAAGAATTGAAGAGGGGGACATTGGAAGAACCGATCCGACATCTGCCGGTGGGACTGATCCTGAGGGAGAGTGTGAGGGCGGTATAGTATGCTGGGCTTGTTCGACAATCTGGATCGTATGCGTTTACCTTTTTACTTTTTTGTAGTAAGATATATGTATATATAATGTAATCATATTTCATAAAGTGGCGAAACACCACTGAAACGGTATAGAATATGAAGAAGATCGTGTTTACCAATGCAGGGCTGAAGAATATAGCGTATGTGACGATGTTCATTGATCACTTTTTCGCCGTTGTTATCATGGAGATGATCAGACGGCAGTCCGCGGCAGGGTATGAGACGGATCTGCTCCGTCAGATCTATTCGGCGGGAAGGGCAGTAGGCAGGATCTCCTTTGTGTTGTTTGCTTATTTGGCCGTGGAGGGATTTCTGTACACGAGAAGCAGGCGGGCTTATCTGTCGCGGCTTGGTATCTTCGCGCTCGTGTCGGAGATACCTTTCGATCTTGCCTTTTCGGGAGAAATTGTAAATCGCGGAAGCCAGAATGTGTTCTTTACCCTGTTCCTGGGTGTGTTTGCTCTGACCGTGTGGGAGTGGGCCGGAAAAAATGCACGGCAGGTACAGCAGTGCCGCCCGGACAGGCGGGATCGGAGTTGGTGGGTTTGTGTGATCGCATTTCGTGCGGTGCAGTCCGGCACAGTGGTGTGTTGTTGTGTGATAGCGTATGTATTGCATACGGATTATAAATATATGGGTGTGCTTCTGA
>CAMWXF010000119.1 GCA_947178115.1 uncultured Lachnospiraceae bacterium | reverse complement strand
GATACCACTATGTCGAACCGTTTCAATCAGCGATTCTTTTTATAAGATACATTACTTTTTATGAAAATGCAAGAGGAAATTATAAAAACTTTTCATACCTGATTTGTACATCCACCACATGAAACCTGAAAACAGACTAACAATTCCCAACCCGCAGTATATCATACACCTGTGGGGTCTCGGAAAGCAGCACATCTATCACCTGTTTAGAATGCGGGCAGGATTCCACGGGCTGTCCCTGTTCGTCATACATGGCAAGAACCTGAACGGGAACATTGGTTCCGTCGGGCTTCATGATCTCGATGGAATCGCCCACGCAGAACTTGTTGCGCTGTTCGATGCGAGCGCACAAATGTGCTCCGCCTTGTCCGGCAATCCCACCGCCGGCATTTCCGAAACCGTCCGTTCCGCTGTCTGCACCCGGTACCGGTCTCAGACTTCCCACGATGCCAAGATAAGTATATTCGTTCACATAGGTATTATTGTCATAGATCTGGGTATTCTCATCCGGTTTACCGAAATAGAACCCTGTCGTAAACTGCCGGTAAGTACACTTAGAAATCTCCGCCAGATACCAGTCCATATTGGCGCAGTATTTTTCCTCTGACTCCAGATAATCGTCGATCGCTTTACGGTATGTACGCGCCACCGTCGCTACATAGAGCGCCGTCTTCATCCGACCTTCTATCTTAAAGCTGTCGATCCCTGCGGCAATCATTTCAGGAATATGCTCTATCATACATAAGTCCTTGGAATTAAAAATATAGGTCCCCCGTTCGTTCTCATAGACAGGCAGATACTCCCCCGGGCGTGTCTCCTCCACCACGGCATACTTCCAGCGGCATGGATGCGTACACGCTCCATGGTTCGCGTCTCTGCCCGTAAAATAACTGCTCAGGAGACATCTGCCCGAATAGGAAATACACATCGCTCCATGGATGAAGCTCTCGATCTCCAGGTCATCGGAAATATGTTCTCTGATCTCCCTGATTTCCCGCAAAGATAATTCTCTGGCGGAGACAACACGTTTCGCGCCCAGCTTCTGCCAGAATTGATACGTCATATAATTGGTATTATTCGCCTGTGTGGATACATGAATATCAATTTCCGGGCAGATCTCCCGCGCCAGCATAAACATTCCGGGATCCGCAATGATCAACGCATCAGGTTTCATCTCTTTTAACTCGCGGAAATACGCTTCGGCACCCTCCAAGTCATAATTGTGCGCCAGAATATTCGCGGTCACATGCACCCTCACGCCGTGCTCATGGGCAAAAGCAATTCCCTCCGCCATTTCCTCCGGCGTAAAGTTCTTCGCCTTGGCACGCAGTCCGAATGCTTCTCCGCCGATATAGACCGCATCCGCTCCGAATATAACCGCTGTTTTCAACACTTCCAAGCTACTCGCCGGAATTAATAACTCAGGTTTTTTCATGCTGTTTCTATCCTTTCAGGCACACGTCGCTACACTAAGTCATGCTCTCTACGACCTTAGTGCAACTTCATGTCCTCCGAACACTGATCGTCACCCCGTCTCCCACCGGCAGAATCACCGTCTCCAGCTCGGGATGATGCTTTAACTCATATAAATATTCTCTCATGCGGCTGTGTATGGTGCGGTTTCTCCGCGTCACCGCAAAACGCGACTCTATGATGTCTCCGTCCTGCAACACATTATCCGACAGCAGAATTCCTCCCGGAGAAAGCAGCCTTAAGACATCCGGCAGGAAGTGAATATACTGCCCCTTTGCTGCATCCATGAAGATCAGGTCATAAGAGCCGTCCAGTTCTTTCAGAATATCCGTCGCATCTCCTTCTAACAATGTGATCCTGTCTTCCCTGCCGGCACGTCTGAAATTTTCCCGCGCCACGGGAATCCTTTTCACATAATTCTCAATCGTCGTAATATGACAGTCCGCCGGCGCATACTCACTCATAAGTAAAGCAGAAAAACCAATGGCACAGCCCACCTCCAAAATCGACTTCGGCTTCTGCATCGCAAGCAGCAGCTTAATCAAGCTCTGCACCTGCGTGCGGATAACGGGCACATTGGTTTTCTTCGCTTCACTCTCTATTTCATTTAAGAAAGGAGTATTGCCGGTATCCAGAGAATCGATAAACGCGCTCATCCGCTCGTCTGTTATCATTGTAATACCGCCCTTCTCACGCTATTCTTCACTCTCTTCTTCCTCGTCCGGCGCAATCACGGCCAACATCTCCTGCGCTGTCATGGAAGTGTTCAGGTCATAGATCCCCGGCTTAATCTTTCCCCGGTGCTCGGACAGAAGTTCCTGAATCAAGAACAGATTCGCATCACGAATCAGCCCTTTGTCCTGTAACATCTCTCCTACTTCTTTCGCGGAGTCCTTATCATCTATAAAGACGCTGATCGTCCTGCCCTCTCCCACCGAAATCGGCGGTTCCGCAAATACACGATAGCCATAATCATACGCCGCCGCCGATAAGCGGAGAATATACGTAATGATAAACACAAGCGCAACTGCTTTAATAATCAGTTGGAGCGTTCCTCCTACAAGATACTTCCAATTCATAACTTTCTCCATTCTGACCGTCATTCAAAGTCGATCTCTGCCGCAAGCAATATTTCAACGTCCTGCATCATTCTGCAAAAAGCGAGCTCCGCCCTCAGGAAATCATCCACCAGCGGATTCTCCCGGAATTTCGCATACTCCTGATCAAACGCTTCCATCCGTTCAAACAGATCTTCACTGTCCGACTCCTGCTGAAGATCAAAATTCCTCTGTCGATATTCATTGATTTTGTCATACAGTTCAGGTTGTTTCTTTACTCTTTCTCTCTGATTATAATATTCCTTATAAGTATCAGTCTCCTGAATGATCGCCGCAAACTTCTTAGCGGCTTCCATAATTTCGCTGTCTGACATGTCGTCATTCCTCCTTAAGTATGGATATATCGCTTTCTCCACTGTACAATGACTAAACTGCGGTCACGGTGTTACACTTCCATGATAATAGGCAGGATCATCGGCCGGCGTTTAGTCTTCTTCCACACAAATTCACTCAGTACATCCTTGATCGTAGACTTTAACCTGCCCCAATCGGTTTTGCCTTTGTCCAGGCAGCCCTGTACCGCATCATTTACCAGAAGCCGTGCCTCATCCAGGAGCTCATCGGATTCTTTGACATAGACAAATCCTCTTGACACGATATCCGGACCGGATACAAGTTGATCGCTGTAAGAATCCAGTGCCAGCACAACGATCAGGATACCATCCTCCGCCAGATGCTGTCTGTCACGCAGAACCACATTGCCCACATCACCGACACCCAGGCCGTCCACCAGAATGGCGCCCACAGGAACCTTACCGGCGATCTGTGCATTTTCCTCATCCATCTCCAGCACGTCACCGGACTGTATCATAAAGATATGATCCTTCGGAATCCCCAGTTCATCCGCAATCTTCGCCTGCGCCTTCCGATGCTTATACTCTCCGTGAATCGGCACTGCATACTTCGGCTTCACCAGACTGTAGATCAGCTTGATCTCCTCCTGACAGGCATGTCCGGATACATGTACATCCTGAAAAATCACGTCTGCGCCCTTCATCTGCAGCTCATTGATGACATTCGTGACCGCCTTCTCATTACCCGGTATCGGATGGGATGAGAAGATGACCGTATCGCCGGGCAGAATCGATATCTTCTTATGATTGTCACTGGCCATACGGCTAAGCGCCGCCATACTCTCTCCCTGACTTCCGGTCGTGATGATGACCGTCTTGTCATTAGGATAATTCTTTAATTGTTCTATGTCAATCAACGTGTTCTCCGGAATGTGCAGACATCCCAGCGCAGAAGCAGTATCGATGATATTAACCATACTCCTGCCTTCCACCACAACTTTTCTGCCAAACTTGTAGGCGGAATTAATAATCTGCTGTACACGGTCCACATTCGATGCAAAAGTCGCAATAATAATCCTCGTATCCTTGTGCTCCGCAAACAGACTGTCAAACGTTCTTCCCACCGTCTTCTCGGAAGGTGTAAATCCAAGCCGCTCCGCGTTGGTGGAATCACACATAAGTGCCAGCACACCCTTCCTGCCGATCTCGGCAAACCGCTGCAGATCAATGGCATCTCCGAATACCGGCGTATAATCCACCTTAAAGTCACCGGTATGCACCACAACACCTGCAGGCGAGTAGATTGCCAGTGCCGCGGCATCCACAATACTGTGATTCGTCCTGATAAATTCTATCCGAAACTGTCCCAGATTAATGGACTGACCAAACTTCACAACTTTGCGCTTCGTCTTAGCCGTCAGATCATGCTCGGCCAGTTTATTTTCGATAATTCCCATAGTCAGCCGCGTCGCATAGATCGGCACGTTCAGTTCCTTCAGAACATAGGGCAGAGCGCCGATATGATCCTCATGCCCATGGGTGATAACAAATCCCTTCACCTTATCCGCATGTTCTTTCAGATAAGTGATATCCGGAATCACGAGATCTATTCCCAGCATCTCATCTTCGGGAAACGACAGCCCGCAATCCACTACAATAATGCTGTCTTCATACTCAAAGGCAGTAATATTAAGCCCAATCTGCTCTAAACCGCCTAATGGGATCACTTTCAGCTTAGAAGCCGCTTTTCCCTGTTCAATTTTTTTCAAATATTTTCCTCCATTCTCTTCCCGATAAAAAGCGATGCACATCGGTCTGACCCATCGTCATTCCCTGCCATCGCCATGACCGGTACTCATTACATTAATTTCACGTCGTCTAACATATTTTCAAATACAGCTGCCACTGCATTCAGTTCCTCATCCTCTGTCACAATCTCGTATATGGCTTCCGTCTCTCCATCTGTGGAAATATCCCGAAGGATTAATGCCTCCGCGTCTCCGTCCTCGGAATCCGTCACCAGAATATAGTTGATCCCGCCCAGTCTGGTCTGCTCCAATACGTAGAATTCAACAGCTTCTTCTCCCTGCGCCGTAAAAACAATCTTTTCCACTTACTCTTTCTCCTCGTTTGCGTCATCCTGCAAATGACTTGCGCGATAATCCAGATATCCCTGCAGGATAAAAACCGCAGCGATCTTGTCCACATATTCCTTGCGATGTTCCCTGCGTATACCGGCCTCCATCATCGCCTTATCCGCCGCCACCGTGGTAAGTCTCTCGTCCCACATTGTAACGGGCAGTCCCGTTCTTCTCTCGAGCTTGTCCTTAAATTCTAAAGACAGCTCCGCTCTGTCGCCTATCGTATCGTTCATATTCTTCGGCAGACCCAGCACGATCTCAGACACCTCATACTCTACAATCAGTTCCTCGATCCGCGCAAGCGTCTGTCGTAGTTTATTTTCATCTTTCCGTCTGATAATCTCAATTCCCTGTGCAGTAATAAGCAGCGGGTCGCTGATTGCCACGCCCACTGTTTTAGACCCATAGTCCAAACCCATGATTCTCATATGTTCGCCCGCCATCACTTATGCAGAGAATTCTTAATGTATTCCACAAGCATCTCTTCTACCAGCTCATCACGCTCCACCTTCATGATCAGGCTGCGCGCGCTCTTGTGACTCGTGATATAGGTGGGATCGCCGGACATAATATAGCCCACGATCTGATTGACCGGATTGTATCCTTTCTCCGTCAGTGCCTCATACACCGTAGAAAGTACAAGTTTCACTCCCGTCTCCGGTTCCGTCTCTACCGTAAAAAATTGTGTGTTTTCTAAATCCTGCATAGTTTCACGCCCTTATCCATTGTCAGTTAATATTACCCCTATTATTACCATAATACTCTATCGCCGCACAAAATTCAATCATTTTAGAAGCATGATGTCTTCCTCCAGAAACCCCGAGATGGTTCCTCTTTGGATCTGATTCCCCAGATTTTCCGTGCCGGCAGCCTCCTTTGCCGCTTTTATATACTGCGGTGTATGTCCGACCCAGTAGATTTTGCCGTCCTTTTCTTTCTTTTCCTCAAACAGGACTTCCGCTTCCCTGCCCAGCCAGCCTGTCCGGTAATTATGGGACATTTCCCGTTCCGCTTCTGACAGGATCGTGCTGCGCCTGCTCTTCTCGGCTTCCGTGAGCTGCCCGTCCATCGCTGCCGCCCGTGTTCCCTGCCGTCTGGAATATTTAAAAATATGCATCTCGTAAAAATTGACTCTGCGCACGAATGCTTCCGTTTCCCGAAATTCCTCCTGCGTCTCTCCCGGGAATCCCACGATCACGTCCGTTGTAATCGCCGGATCTCCATAATACTT
>CAMWXF010000118.1 GCA_947178115.1 uncultured Lachnospiraceae bacterium | reverse complement strand
GGCATTTCTGGTGTAGAGGATATTATGTAGATACGGTAGGGAAGAACACAGCTGCGATCAAAACGTATATCCAGAATCAACTGAAAGAGGATTTAGAATACGACCAGATGTCTTTAAGTATATCGACCCGTTTACGTGCGAGCCGGTAATAGCCCTTTATAGGGGCAGAACAGGCTACCGGCTAAGCCGGTAGTCCTGACTTTGTGTCATTTTGTCTATTGTAGCAGTGGTAATAAACTGATAGAATGGTACTATAGCAAACAGGTATTATAATTCAGACAGGGGGACACAGATATGGCGAAATATATTATGGCATTGGATGCGGGTACCACCAGTAACCGGTGTATTCTATTCAATGAAAAAGGTGAGATGTGCAGTGTGGCACAGCGGGAATTTACACAGTATTTTCCGAAGCCGGGCTGGGTGGAGCACGATGCGGACGAGATTTGGGCGAGCCAGCTGGGTGTAGCGGTGGAAGCGATGAATATGATTGGCGTTTCAGCGAAGGAGATTGCGGCCATCGGCATTACCAACCAGAGAGAGACGGTCATTGTATGGGATAAACATACGGGGATTCCCATATATCATGCGATCGTATGGCAGTGCAGGAGAACGTCGGAGGACTGCGATGCCTTGAAAGCGAAAGGGCTTACGGAGAAATTCAAGCAGAAAACGGGGCTTGTGATCGATGCCTATTTCTCGGCGACGAAAGTGAAGTGGATATTGGATCATGTTCCCGGAGCAAGGGGAAAAGCGGAAAACGGAGACTTGCTCTTTGGCACAGTGGAGACATGGCTGATCTGGAAGCTGACCAGGGGAGCTGTTCATGTGACGGATTATTCCAATGCTTCGCGCACGATGCTGTTTAATATCAACACACTGGAGTGGGATGATGACATTCTTACGGAATTAAACATTCCTAAGTGTATGCTTCCGGAGGTGAAGCCTTCCAGCTGTGTTTACGGAGAGGCAGATCCTTCTTTTCTCGGCGGACCGATTCCCATTGCAGGGGCGGCGGGAGATCAGCAGGCAGCTTTGTTCGGGCAGACGTGTTTTACGGCAGGGGAAGCTAAGAATACTTACGGGACAGGATGTTTTCTCCTTATGAATACTGGGGAGAAGCCGGTATTCTCCGACAACGGATTAGTGACCACAATTGCATGGGGACTGGACGGAAAGGTAAACTATGCGCTGGAGGGTTCCATTTTCGTAGCAGGAGCAGCGGTGCAGTGGCTCCGGGACGAGATGAGACTGATCGACTCGGCTATGGATTCCGAGTACATGGCTAAGAAAGTCAAAGACACCAACGGGTGTTATGTGGTACCGGCGTTTACGGGTCTGGGTGCGCCCTATTGGGATCAGTACGCAAGAGGAACCATTGTGGGAATCACGCGGGGTGTGAATAAATATCATATTATCCGTGCCACACTGGAATCGATAGCATATCAGGTCAACGATGTACTGGCGGCAATGGAGGCGGATTCTAAGATCGATATCACATCCCTCAAGGTGGACGGCGGTGCCAGTGCCAACGACTTCCTTATGCAGACGCAGGCGGATATTGTCAACCTTCCTGTGACCAGACCGCAGTGTGTGGAGACCACAGCCATGGGAGCGGCATATCTGGCAGGACTGGCAGTAGGATATTGGGCAGGAAAAGAGGATGTGATCAAGAATTGGGTAAGTGATCAGGTCTTCAAACCGTCTATTGAGGAAACGGACAGAGAGCAAAGAATAAAAGGGTGGAACAAAGCCGTGAAGTATGCTTATGGATGGGCGAAAGAGGATTGATGGAAGGAGATTTGTCAATATGTATGATGTGATCATTATCGGGGCGGGGGTATGCGGAGCGGCAATCGCCCGTGAACTATCACGTTATCAGGTGAAGATATGTGTATTGGAAAAGGACGAGGATGTCTGCTGCGGCACTTCCAAGGCAAACAGCGCCATCGTACACGCCGGTTATGATGCCGTGACGGGGTCGCTTAAGGCGAAACTGAATGTGCGTGGAAATGAGAAGATGGGTGAACTTGCGAAGGAACTGGATTTTCCTTTCGAGAGAAACGGATCTCTTGTGCTGTGTCTGAGCGAGGAGGAGATGCCGGGCTTGCAGGCACTCTATGACAGAGGCATAGCGAATGGGGTGAAAGAACTTCGCATTTTGAACAGAGAAGAAGTGCTTCAGATGGAGCCGAACGTTACGGATCAGGTGTATGCGGCGCTGTATGCGCCTACGGCTGGCATAGTCTGTCCTTTCGGGCTGAATATCGCTCTGGCGGAAAATGCTTATGCCAACGGCGTGGAGTTTCAGTTTAACACAGAAGTCACGGAGATTCACAAATCGGAAGAAGGATATGAGCTGCAGACGGGTAAAGGTGTATTTCACGCCAGGTATGTGGTAAACGCGGCGGGAGTCTACGCGGATAAGTTTCATAATATGGTAAGTGATAAGAAGATTCATATTACTGCAAGACGGGGCGATTACTGCCTGTTAGATAAGGAAGCAGGAAGCCATGTGAGGAAGACGATCTTTGCGCTGCCGGGAAAACTCGGCAAGGGTATTCTGGTCACACCTACGGTACATGGCAATCTTCTGATCGGTCCAACGGCGGTCAATGTGGAGGATAAAGAAGGCATCAATACGACCGCTGAGGGATTGTCGCAGGTGCTTGAGAAAGCGGGAATGAGCGTAAAGAATATTCCCACGCGTCAAGTCATAACATCTTTTGCGGGACTCCGTGCCCATGAGGATGGCAATGACTTCATTATAGGCGAAGTAGAAGATGCGAAGGGATTTATAGACTGTGCGGGTATTGAGTCTCCGGGTATTGCGAGCTGTCCGGCGATAGGTGAGATGGCGGCGGGATTATTAAAAGAGAAGATGGGGCTGAAAGAGAAAGATAACTTCATTTCCACAAGGCAGGGAATTAAGAATCCGAGTCTGTTAAGCATGGAAGAGAGGAATGCCCTGATTAAAGAGAATCCCGCCTATGGCAATATAATCTGCCGATGTGAGATGGTTACGGAAGGGGAGATCATTGATGCCATCAGGCGGCCGCTGGGCGCAAGATCTTTGGACGGCGTGAAGCGCAGGACAAGAGCGGGCATGGGCAGATGCCAGTCCGGTTTCTGTTCACCGAGAACGATGGAGATTCTGGCGAGAGAGTGCAATATGAACATGTTTGATATCACGAAATCCGGAGGTGATTCCAAACTGGTCGTAGGTACAAATAAAGATACAGTGTAAAAGTGTGAGAAGATTTTCTAAGGCATCAAAGAACGCTGCCTAAGAAAATCTAAGTCTCACACAGAAGAATGCCAAAAGCAGGCATTCTTCCGAGAAAATCGGCTTATCATCTTAGAGTGATTCTTACAAGATATTTAGGAAAATGGATGGTATGTCAGAGAACATAAGCAGAAATGAGGTATAGTATGATAAATTATGATATCGTGATTGTAGGCGGTGGACCGGCAGGGCTGGCAGCGGCCGTTTGCGCGAAACAAAACGGGATAGACAGTATTTTGATTTTGGAGAGAGATAAGGAACTGGGCGGTATTTTGAATCAGTGCATTCATAACGGTTTCGGACTTCATACGTTTAAGGAAGAATTGACGGGACCGGAGTATGCGGATCGCTTTATCAGGCAGGTGAAAGATTTAGGGATCGAGTATAAGTTAAATACGATGGTGATGGAGGTCAGTCAGGATAAGATCGTGACAGCGATGAATCGGGAAGAAGGAATGTTCGGAATCCAGGCGAAATCGGTGATTCTGGCAATGGGATGCAGAGAGAGACCCAGAGGTGCGCTTAACATACCCGGCTACAGACCGGCGGGAATCTATTCCGCAGGTACGGCGCAGCGACTGGTCAACATGGAAGGCTATATGCCGGGCAGAGAAGTGGTCATTCTCGGTTCGGGAGATATCGGTCTGATCATGGCGCGTAGAATGACGCTGGAGGGCGCCAAGGTCAAGGTCGTGGCGGAACTTATGCCATATTCGGGCGGACTGAAACGAAATATCGTGCAGTGTCTGGACGACTATGGAATTCCCCTGAAACTGAGTCATACAGTAGTGGATATCAAAGGAAAAGAGCGTGTAGAAGGAATCACGCTGGCGCAGGTCGATGAGAACAACAGGCCGATTCCGGGAACGGAAGAGTTTTATACCTGTGACACACTTTTACTTTCCGTGGGACTCATACCGGAAAACGAGATTTCACGTGGTATGGGTGTAGAGATTAATCCGGTTACTTCAGGACCTAAAGTAAATGAGAGCCTTGAGACGAATATGGAGGGTGTCTTTGCCTGCGGAAATGTGCTGCATGTACACGATCTGGTTGACTTTGTATCGGAGGAGGCTGCGGCGGCAGGCAGGAATGCGGCGGCTTATGTGAAGGCAGCAGCGGGCAGTGGGAATCCGGCAGATTCTGACACAGTAAGTACAGATGCAGCGGGAGAACAAAGCACAGACAACTCAGGTGCCGTGGAAGTAATAAAGGACACAATTGAGGCACATGAGATCCGCCTGATTCCGACAGCCGGTGTCAGATACACCGTTCCGTCTACGATTCGCCCGGATCATATGGATGAGAATCTGACAGTACGTTTCCGTGTTGGCAGTGTATATAAGAACTGCTATGTCAGCGCCTATTTTGACGATGAAAGGGTAATTCACAGGAAGCGTCAGGTCGTAGCGCCGGGTGAGATGGAAGAACTGAAGCTGACTAAGGAGCAGATATTACAATATCCGAAGCTGAAAACGATCACGTTCAAAGTGGAAGAAGAGTAGAAGAAGGAAAACATGCGTGTGAAGTTAATTTATAAAGATGTGCGCAGAAATGAGGTCTAAGATGGAAATAAAAAATTTAATCTGTATCAACTGCCCTATGGGGTGTGCCCTGACTGTAGAGATGGAGGGACAAGAGGTGGTCAGTGTCAGTGGGAATACTTGCAAACGCGGGGATACCTATGCACGCAAAGAAGTGACCAACCCGACCAGAATCGTGACTTCCACAGTGAGAGTGGCAGGCGGAGAGGCGGACATGGTCTCAGTAAAGACGAAAGAAGATATTCCGAAAGGAAAAATTGCCGAGTGTATTAAGGCTTTAAAAGATGTGCAGGTTCAGGCACCTGTCTATATCGGAGATGTGATCGTCACTGATATTGCGGGGACGGGTGTGGACATTGTTGCCACTAAAAATATAGAACTGACACTTCCCTTGTTAGGTTAAATAATCAATGACTAATGAGTAATAGGAGGAGATTAAATAATGTTTGCTGATGTTAAACCGGAATTGAAAATAGATGAAATGCGGCCGGGAATTTTTAAGATAGATGACAGTGGATTATCCAATGCATTTCTTGTATTAGGAGAAGAAAAGGCTTGCCTTATTGATACTGCAAATGGATTAAATGATATAGGCGCAGCAGTTAAGAATTTAACAGATAAGCCATTGATAGTAATCAACACTCATGGACATCCGGACCATATATTGGGAAACGCTTGTTTTGAACATGTATATTTGAATCATGCAGACTGGGAACTGGCTAAATCATTTATTTCACAACCGGAAGTGGAGGCTATAAGTAGAGAACATGGCTGGACATTTCCTGAATTTACAGATATAAATGAAGGCGATGTATTCGATTTGGGAGGAAGAAAATTAGAAGCTTATGCATTGCCCGGACATTCTGATGGTGGAATAATGCTTCTTTGCCCGGAAGAGAGACTATTATTTACCGGAGATGCCATTAATCATCATCTATGGCTTCATGCACCTTGGAATATCAGTGTTGAGGAGTGCATGGAAGAATTAGAGAAGAAAATGTTCTTAATGGACAAAGCGGATTATATTCTTCACGGTCATGCGGGAGATTATGATGATATTTCTCTGATGCAGTATCTGTTGGATGCATTGAAGGAAATCGTAGAAGGTAAAACTGATGAGGATTTCGAAAGAAAAGGTGGACCTATAGAGAAGGCAATGTGCCATATGTATAAAGTGGATGAAAATAAGAAATTTGCTTGTTATGAGAGTTTGATTTTGTATCAGAAGGATAATGTGAGAAAAAAGAAATAAGTGTACTTACAGATTAAATTTTGGTGGGATTGTTGATGTAGAAATTATCAGTGAGCAGAAAAAATACGCCTTGATCCGATACCGGAGTTCTATCTCAGCTACTATAGAACGGAAAATGATAAGAAGTTAATTTTACTAATATTACGCCCGGAGGGATGATGGATGGCACTTATTGCAGGGCTTATATGGAAG
>CAMWXF010000117.1 GCA_947178115.1 uncultured Lachnospiraceae bacterium | reverse complement strand
TGATACCGGTAAGCGTATCCGCTACCATTGTTTTTTCTTCCATCTGCATAATTCGGTCTCCCTTCTGTTATCTCAAATACTCCATCAACTGCTGCTTATTCTGCATTGCAGACTGCGCGCCTTTTTCAAAAAACTGCTTTACCTTAGTATCGGACGCACATTGCGCGTACTCTTTCATCTTGCAGTGCGTTACGTCGTAGCCGCCCATGAGGTGGCGAAGATTCTGTAGATCTAACTCTGATAAGTTTGCCATTTGATTACCTCCTAAAATAAAAATGATTGTCCTAAACAGTATTTGTTATTGGACAATCATTTATTCCGTTTCTCTACTATTTTCTTTTTTATTTTAATAAGTGAACCTTCTTCGCAATATGCACCAGCATAGCTCCCTTCGGGAATTCCCGCAGCTCTCTCTCGTTCACGCCGCCGAGCAGCAGGATCATTGCAAAATAAACCATAGCTCCGATCCCGATCGCCACTAAAAGAACCACTCTGCTGACGGGAAGCACCATATATAATCCATAATATACACCGTACGCAACCGCCCCCATCAACAGCGAGGAAACAAACGGTATGACAAAAGTTTTCACAAGCTCCTGCCTATATCCCAAATGCTTTCTGACCGAAATCTGATTCAGAATGCACATGACCAGAGAATAGATGATATTGGCGCAGACCAGCGCGTACAGATTCAGATCCGTATACCACAAAAGCGCCACCAGCCCAGCCACCTGAATCACCAGCGCCACCACCGAATGGATGACCGGTGTATTGACCTTACCGATTCCCTGCAGTACAGCATTCGTCAACGTTGACAGACAGTACAGAATGACTGTGACAGCCAGAGCCGCCAGCAGCCCCGATGCCTGATCCAGCGAATCTTGCTGTGGGAAAATAAAGTGCATGATCGGTTTGGCTAAAAGCAGCAGCCCGACGGATGCCGGTATGGCAATCAGCATTGTCATCCGGATCGCCTTCGTTACCTGCTGTTTTGTCTTCCTGTATTCCTGCCGCACATAAGACGCCGCCACTCCCGGCATGGCCGCAGAAGACATGGCGGAAGCTATGGCAATGGGAATGTTGATCATCGACACAGCCTGCGTCGAAAAAATACCGTAATCAATATGCGCCGCCACCGAATCCATTTCCCTGTAATCGATCAGGATACTATAATAAATCTCCATATTCACGACGGTAGAGCAATTATAAATAAATGTACTTAAGATAAACGGTGTCACAATCGTAAAGATCATTTTAAAAATTTCGCCGTAGCTGTCCGTATGCTGTGTTTTATCATGGTCGGCGCGCCTGTTTATCATCTTACGGTTCAGCAGATACATGCCGAACATAAATAGAAGTGCCGTCACCACACCCGCCCCGGTGCCCAATGCGCTCCCGGCCGATCCATAGACAGCCTGTGTGGTAGCGCTTTCCCCCGCCACCATCTTCATCAGCAGATAAGCTGCGAGAATACTTACCACAGCATTTAAAATCTGCTCTAAGATCTGGGAAATCGATGTGTGCAGCATGGAACCATATGCCTGAAAGTAACCCCTTAACACGCCCAGAAGACCCGAAAAAAAGATCGTCGGTGCAAGTACCCGCAGCGCCGCCACAGAATGGACGCTGTTCCCCATCAAAAACGGTGCCGCCACAAAGGTGAAGACGGACGCGATACCGCCCACCACCAATACATACAGAAGCGCGCACTGAAAAACCCGCTGCGCGTTTCGATATTCTTTAAAGGCCAGTTTCTGTGCGATCACCTTGGAGATTGCCGAAGGTATGCTGTAGGAAGAGATCAACAGTATGATCGTATAAATATTGACCGCCGTGCTGTAATACCCGTTGCCTTCCAGCCCGATAATACTCCGCAGTGGGCTGCGATAGATCAGACTTATGACCTTAACGATCATGCCCGACGCGGCCAGAATACCCGCTTGGCGCACAAAATTATTCTTTTTCTTTTGTTCGTTCATGTGCTGCCTCCGAGTAATCACTGTTTTCCCATACGGTCAAAAAGAGCAAGCCAAGGGACTTGCTCTGATATCCTGTATGTATTACCATCAGTTCCGGTTTAACCGATCAGCCAGTCATACATCTCCTGATATTTCTTCGCAGACACATGCCACGAGAAATCTACCGCCATCGCCCTGTCCACGATCTTATTCCACTCGCGCTTCTTATCGTAGTATATGTGCTCCGCATAGCGGATGGTGCCGAGCATCTCATGGGCATTATAATTCGTGAAGCTGAAGCCCGTACCGGTTCCCTCATATTCATTATATGGCTGTACGGTGTCTTTCAGACCACCCGTTTCCCGCACGATCGGTACCGTGCCGTACCGCAGCGACATAAGCTGGCTCAAGCCGCAAGGCTCGAACAGGGATGGCATAAGGAACACATCACTCGCCGCATAGATCTTGTGGGATAATGCATCGGAGTAATAGATATTAGCCGATACTTTACCATGGTATTTCCAATCAAAATGACGGAACATATTCTCATACTGCTCCTCACCGGTTCCCAACACCACGATCTGCACATTATCCTGACAGAGCTCATCCATAATATAGGCGATCAGATCGAAACCTTTCTGCCCCGTCAGACGGGACACGATACCGATCATCATCGTCCTGTCGTCCTGATTAAGCCCTAACTCCGCCTGTAATGCACGCTTGTTCTTAATCTTTTCCTTACGGAAATTCATCGCATTATATTGATTCTCAATGAATTTATCCGTCTCCGGATTAAATTCATCATAATCGACACCGTTGACAATACCCCTCAGATCCCGCGCTCTGGCACAGAGCAATCCGTTCAGTCCCTCTCCGTAGAACGCCGTCTTGATCTCCTCTGCGTAAGTATCGCTGACGGTAGTAATGGCATCTGCATACACCAGACCGCCCTTTAAGAGATTGGCATCCTTATATGCTTCCAACTTATCGGACGTAAAGAAATAATCCGGCAGTCCCGTAATCTCCTTGACTTCCTTCACACTCCATTTTCCTTGGAACTTTAGGTTATGAATGGTCATAACGGTCTTGATGCCCCTGTAGAAATCGCCGCCCTGGAATCTCTCTTTCAGATATACCGGAATGAGTCCCGTCTGCCAGTCATGGCAGTGGATCAGATCAGGCCTGAAATCAATCACCGGCAGGATGGAAAGTGCTGCTTTACAGAAAAATGCATACTTCTCGATTTCAAACAGCGCATTATCACTGTATGGTCTGAAACCACCGAAAAAGGCTTCATTATCGATGAAATAATATTTCACCCCGTCAACCTCGGATTCCATGATACCCACATACTCTTCTTTCCAATGGAACCCCATGTAGAAATGAGTCTTATATGTGAGCTTATCCTTCATCTCCTGCTTCATACAGGTATATTTGGGAAGGATCACCCTGATGTCAAAATATTGCCTGTCGATACATTTCGGCAGGGAACCTACTACATCCGCCAAACCACCTGTCTTGATAAAAGGAACACCCTCTGACGCTACAAACAAAATATTTTTCATGCTAACCCTCCAACAAATAGATTGTCCAGTCTTATAAACTCTTAAAACATATTATACAGCATTTTGATTGGCAATAAAAGGATTAATTTTGAAAAACAGCATCGCAAAAAAGCGGGGCTTGTTCCCGCAGGCGCAGCGGCAGCTGCAAATAATGTCAGTTACGATACTGCAGCCGTATCTTATCAGCAATCAGCGCAATGAACTCCGAATTCGTAGGCTTGCCTTTGCCGGTATTGATCGTATAGCCAAACAACGCATCCAGTGTCTCCATCCTGCCTCTTGACCATGCCACCTCAATAGCGTGCCTTATGGCGCGTTCTACACGGCTGGGCGTGGTCTGGTATTTCTTGGCGATCGTCGGATAAAGTATCTTGGTGATCGATCCAAGCATCTCCACATCCTCCACCGACATCATGATCGCCTCCCGCAGATACTGATATCCTTTAATATGCGCAGGCACGCCGATCTCGTGGATCATATCCGTCACATCTTTTTCCAAATCACGTACCGTATTCTGCTGTGCTGCTGCATCCGTTATTTGTATATCCTCATCTTTCGTTCCCGACGGTACGGTTATCATAATCTGAAATGCCTTGTTGGTGCGCATCAGATTGTTCAAAATCCGATAAAACTGCTCTTCATCTCTTGATGTTGTCACGTTTAAAGTCTCCATTGTACTCCTCCATTTTCCCTAATTACAGTTTTTGGCGCTACTGTTTGATAGTAACGCTTTGTCGGTATATTGACGACTTCCGACATAAACTATTATAAACAATGAAAGTATGCTATGGAACCTTAAGGCATCGCACTACAAATGAAGCTTACGATTCATATTCATCAGGCACTATAATCAAACAATATTTTTTTCAAAAGAAAACCTCTTTTCAACCGTCCGCAAATACCGCTCATGATGACTTGCCGCAACAAGCATCGGAGCATACGCATCCCTGCCGCTGATATGAAACATATAGGGGAAATCTTTAAAATGCCTTTGGTATTCATAGGCAAAATCAAGAATGCCCCTTTGAATTTCCCGAATCCCTTCCTGATTCCTATCTGCTTTACCAAAAGCAAGCGTAATGTCACAATCCTCGATATACCGCGAATCCTCCCCATCTGGCTTCCGTCTGCCCTCATAAAATCCTGTAAACTGCGGTGTCGGTGAAGACAACAGCAATTCCCACAGAACATTATAATTTTTATTCGGATCATGTTTCTTAAGCAGATCCCTGTTGTGGCTTTGAGAATACAGATATGCCACCAGCTTCCCATTCTGCAGAAAAATCTCGGATGCATCCGGCTCTGCATTATGTATCGTATTGGTTCCGGCAATGATTCCTGTCACCCGGCACGGTAATTTCCAAACCTTCTCGACCAAATGAGAAAGCGAAACCGCTCCACTGCCCGCCCAGCCGATGTCCACTGCTGCCACTTTGCCACATTCTTTCAGCACCTGGGTATAGTACTTTTCGGCGGCTGTCATTTGGGAAGCATATACCTCCATTACCTGTTCCCACTTTGCTTCCAAAAATTCCCTGAGCAGAGGACCGTTTTTATCTGTCAGTTCATCCTCCGGTCTTAAATCGATAAACCGTCCGTCCTTTTCATCTCTGTCCCTGTCAAACCAGATTTCCCTCCAGTCCGTCAACTGTCCGGCCAGACTGTCTAACTCCATGGAATGTAAAATCTGCAATACCGTATAGCTCTGGTTCATCTTATGATAAATAAATCTCCGGAAGTAATCATGCCTGTCCCCATGCGCCATAAGCTTTACCGCAGCCTTTCTGGACCAGTAAACATATTCCGTGGAATCCTCCGGATAAAGGAAGTCATACACCTGCTTCAATATGTCCCCATCCCTGGACAGGAATAACACTTTATCCAATCCATGCTGTTTATAATACTCATGAATGAAGCTGCAGTATCCGACTGCAAACAGACCGCCGTAAATAAATCCGTACTCATAGTCCATCCCATAAGAATAAAGCCCGTTATAAAGATGACCGCTCACAATCGCCCTATATGCACTGCCCACTATAGAAGACATATCTGCAGGGCGATACAACAAAATATTTTTATTTATATTTTGATAAGGCAGCACATCCATACCGCTTCGCTTTGCCATGTCCCTGTCACTGTGAGGATTGTCCCCGATATGTACGATGGAAAAACCGTTGGCACACCAGTCTTTCATAACCTCCCTATACAGACTGCCGTCTGCTTTGCTTTTCTGATATTCATTCGATACATATATCTTCTCTATCCCTGTATACCCCGCGCCCTCCAAAATCTTTTCGATACATTCTTTAGGCAGGTACATATCAGATACTACGATCATTTTCTTATTCATGGATTGAAGCCGCTTCCATACCTCCAGCATGAACGGATTCGCATAGCAGAGCTTTTGCTCAATTTTTTGCTCTCGCTCCATCCCCTCTTCGACAGACAGACCCGTTTCTTTAGCTAAATTTTGCCAGATATCTTTAAGGCCAACCTCCGTATGACCATCTCGCTTCTTACACTTTACCCTTGCATCCCATTCCGCCCAAATACGGATATTTTTAAAATCCAGACTGTCATATTCCTCACCAACCAGAAAAAACAGATCTGTGGGCTGGGCAAACGGTCGGAAAATCAGGGTATCAAATATATCAAAGGATATGATGTCATAGCTCTTAAGCCGTTCCACATATGTATCCACAGAAAGAAGCGGATTGCTTTTTAGATACGCCTCTGATTAACTCCTTTTGATATTTAACATCCAG
>CAMWXF010000116.1 GCA_947178115.1 uncultured Lachnospiraceae bacterium | reverse complement strand
GCGCTTACAAGGAAATTCACCAGAATAAAATACAGCACGGCCAGCAGGAGTATTATGATTAACAGAACAATAAAGAGTTTGCGCTTTTTTTTCAAAATGATCCGCACCTTTTTATGCTATAGGAAATTTCTGCATTCATGCACGAGTTTGCGGAGCAAATCTCGTAAGCGAACTTGTTCGCTTTTTTATTGTACTATAAATCGTCTGTTCCTGCCAGACGTGCCGTATTTATTTTTGCTGTTACTTTTTGTATATTACGGTAGATATATCCATATTATGCACTTCACTCAAACCGGATGATTTAAGTAAAAGTGCAGATATCCGTATATGTATTGCTTATTCTGCATGATCCTCGTTGATATCCGGGAATACAGACAACATCGGTTTCACATCTTTTTTGCGGATTATGCGGTCTACATAGTTTTTCGTAATCTTCATTACAAGCGGAGAGAGGCAAAGCACGCCGATCAAGTTGGGCATAGCCATCAAGCCGTTAAATGTATCGGAGAGATCCCATGCAAGACTCAGATTCATGGTTGCTCCGATAAAGATCATCAGAACGAATACAATCTTATAGACGATTGTGGACTTCGTGCCGAATAAGTACTCCCAGGCTTTGGAACCGTAGTGACTCCATCCCAGAACCGTGGAGAAAGCAAACAACAGGATCGCAAGAGCGATGAACATAGGTCCGAAGGAACCGAATATAGTTGCAAATGCCTCGCCTACCAGTGCGGAACCGGAAGACTCGCTTAAGACAGCGCCGGTTTCCAGATCAACGATACCGGAAGAGAGAACGGCAAATGCTGTCAGCGTGCAGACAACCATAGTATCCGCAAATACTTCGAAGATACCCCACATACCCTGACGAACAGGTTCTTTTACATTGGAGTTGGAGTGTACCATAACGGAGGAACCGAGTCCGGCTTCGTTGGAGAACACGCCCCGCTTCATACCCCATGTCAGAGCCATCTTGACACCGGAGCCGACGATACCGCCACCTACCGCCTTTAAGCCGAATGCGCCTTTGAAGATAGCGGCGAATACGGCGCCAACCTGGCCGATGTTAGCGAAGAAGATTACCAGTGCGCCGAGGATATATGCGATTGCCATGAAAGGAACCAGTTTCTCGGTAACAGATGCGATTCTCTTCAGACCGCCTACAATAACAAGTGCCGCTAAGATCATCAATGCAATACCCGTCACAACAGTCGGAATCGAGAATGCCGCCTCCATGTTAGCGGAGATGGAGTTTACCTGACTCATGTTGCCGATACCAAAGGAAGCAAGCAGACAGAATGCAGAGAACAGCACCGCAAGTACCGCACCGATCTGTTTACAGCCTTTATAGGAGCCGAGACCGTCTTTTAAGTAATACATGGCACCGCCGCACCATTCGTCGTTAGAATTTTTACGACGATAGTAGATACCGAGGACATTTTCGGAATAGTTCGTCATCATGCCGAAGAAAGCAACGATCCACATCCAGAAAATCGCACCGGGACCGCCTGCGATCAATGCGCTGGCTACACCTACAATATTACCCGTACCGATCGTAGCCGCGAGCGCTGTACATAAGGACTGAAACTGGGAAATAGATTTGTCGTCCTTGTCGGTATGCTTCGTGATGTGTTTATCACTGAAGATACCGCCTATGGTGTTTTTAAACCAGTGTCCGATATGTGACAACTGGAAGAATTTAGTAAGTACAGTCATCAGAATACCTGTACCGACAAGGAGTATCAGCATCGGAATACCCCAGACAAAATTGTTGACCGCCCCGTTGACCGTTGTAATGGTATCAACGAGACCGGAAAAGAATTCGTTCATAATAGTCTCCTCCTTCATTCGCTTCCGTAAAAAAGCGCAGACATGATAAGTATGTCTACGCTGACATTCGGAAATCACTTATTGATATACTGTATGTAAGTTTACACGCTACAAAGTATATCATAGAATGAATGCTATAGCAAGGGAAAATTGTATACATGGATATTTGCATATTGCAGTATACAATAATAATTCCCAGACCGAATCGTTGTCTTCATATATTATAGGTGGAATAAAATACCCCAGAAAAGGGAGGATGCCAAGTAAAGAAAATCTTTACTTGGCATTTATTATGAAAAAGTTTTAATTAATCAGTTACTTTGATGTGTTCTCTGTTGTTATCTTATGGTCTTAGTATACGCAAGAGAAATGTCTAAAAAATGATTCCTGAATGAAGTTTTTTTAAATTAAATATGAACAAATCATGAACGTGGTTGTACAGAAATATCCGTATACGTACTCGGGGCACTGTCGCGGGAGAAGCGGAAATACTCGCCGTTCCGCTTGACATCTTTTGGAAAAGGATGCAGAATACAATAGATGCAATGGGTACGGAGCCTACAGCAGATTGGGAGATAAAATGAATCATAATATAGTCAAAAGATTGTTCATGTATATCGTAGGACTTTTTGTAATGACGATAGGGATATCCATATCTGTTAAATCGAACTTAGGTGTATCTCCTGTCAGCTCCATTCCATATACAATGACTTGTATATGGGGAATTGAAATGGGGAAGGCAACCATTCTGTTCCATTGTTTTTTAGTGTTATTACAGATTATTCTGCTAAGAAAAAAATATAAGCTCAAAAATCTTCTGCAGATTATAGTAGGTATCGTGTTTGGATATTTTACAACTTTTTGTAACTGGGGTGTAGGTTTTTTGTCGGATCCGCAGAATATCATTATCAGAATATGCATGTTGCTAATCAGTACAATATTTATTGCCTTTGGAATTTTTCTGTATTTGCCGCCTGATATTATGCCATTAGCAGGAGAAGGGGCAATGCAGGCTGTATCTGATGTAAGTGGTATCGCATTTCCAAAAGTTAAGATAGGTTTTGATGTCAGTATGGTAACCGTTTCTCTGATTACCTGTCTTATTTTTATAAAGAGTTTGGGAAGTGTGGGGATAGGAACGGTTATTGCGGCTGTTTTGGTTGGCATGGAGTTAGGGTACATAACAAAATGCTTTGGAAATCTGAGAGATAAATGGCTTGAAAAGATATCCTAATCTCTCTGCCATCGGCATCACAATTCGTGTAATAGTAATCAATAAAAGGCAGATTACGTTTAGTCGATAATGTATAGATCGTATACAGACAGATAAAGGAGAATGATTTTGGGAATACTGATTGGAAGCATTATTATTCTGGCGTTGACTGTGATCGCTGCGTTTACGCAGAGTGTAATCTTTTGGGGGTTCGCACTGTTGGTTGTCGGAACCGTGTTCATTCGATATAAGAATAAATCTGCATCACCGACAGCAGTCTTCGTTATGGGAAGCTATGCAGTCATATGGGGATCGCTGACGCTGGCGCTTCCTTTTTTTTGTGAAGGCGTTGAGATGTGGGTCTTTTTGGCGGGTTTTGGCGGAATGTTTCTGGGAATCGGTATCTATCAGGGAATTGCCAAGCCTTTCCTGTGCCGGGAGCAGATAACGGCCATCTACATGGGTGCGAGGGCTTACAGAGGCGGCAGATATGGGTGGACTTATTATGATCCGATTTTTGCATACCGCTACGATAATTATTCTTATCAAAATACTACAGGCGAAGTGTACAGCAGACGGAAACTTTTGAAAAAGTACAAGGAGGGAAGCGATTACCCTATTTATCTGAATCCTCGTAATCCGGGTTCCATACGCACGAAACGTACGCCGCAGAAGATAGATGTGCTGTTGATCTGTATTGGACTCTTATGTGTGAGTGTGGTGCTTGCGGAGGTATTGTGAGTGTGCTGATCCCAAGATCAAAAAGCTCAGGAAGAAAATAGAGAACCCATTATCATCCTTCATTTCAGTTACCACGTTTTTCGCCATACGTTTTGCGAAAATGAAACGAACATCAAGGTAATTCAGGAGATAATGGGTCATGCAAACAACATTGCAATTTAATATCTTCAAGGGAGCGTCTGACGCTGTTCTTCAAGATAAAAATTGACAACAATTTTGACAACAAATTTTATAAAAGCCGTACTGAGCAGTACCGAATAAGACTTTTCCCCAAAACTGCTTACAGTTTCTCCGGTTCCGGATACTCTACGCCGAAAGTATCAACCGTAACCGTTTTAATCCGCTGCTCCTCTAAAGGACGGTCGTTGTAATCAGTAGCTGTCTCGGCTATCTTATTGACATTCTCCATACCTTCTATCACCTTTCCAAATGCCGCATAAGCGCCGTCAAGGTGAGGGCTTGTCTTGTGCATGATGAAGAACTGGCTTCCGGCAGAATCGGGATGCATACTTCTTGCCATAGAGAGTACGCCCTCGGTGTGCTTCAGGTCGTTGGGAAAGCCGTTCTGTGCAAATTCTCCGCGAATTGAATAGTCGGGACCGCCCATGCCGGTGCCTTCGGGATCGCCGCCCTGAATCATGAAGCCTTTAATGACTCTGTGAAAGATTAGTCCGTCATAGAAATTCTTTTTAATTAAGCTGATAAAGTTGTTGACGGAGATCGGCGCAATGTCGGGATAAAGCTCCGCCTTGATGACATCTCCGTTTTCCATTGTAAAAGTAACGATTGGGTTTTGTGACATAGTTTCCTCATTTCCGCGCTGTCTTTGGCGCAATTTTCTCGTTTCTGAAATTTTGATATGGTAATATTATATATAGTATAAGTCGGATAATGCAAGAGGGCATGGGGATTAATTTTTACGGAGAAAGAATAAATGATGCTGAAAAAAGTGATTTTACTGATCGAGGAAGATATTTTGCAGCAAAAAGTTCTGTGCGGGGAAAGTATTCTGCCGGATGATTTGCGGGAACACGGGGTGGAGCTTGTTATCGGGCAGGGACAAAGTGTAGCTGTGGACACCGAAGCACAAGAGAACACTGCGACATGTAACAGTACAGAATGTAACGGGGCAAAATGCAGTGAAGCGGAAGGGATGGGCAAAGTATGTGGTAGTGTAGAAGACGGTACAGAAGAGCACTTGTACATCACAGATTCGGAGGAGACGTATCGTCTAATGAGGCAGCGGGGAAGATACGTGCTGCCATACCGGCATGAGAATAATAAGAACGCGGACTTTACGGGAGCGCTGTATGTGATTGAGCAGATTGAAGAGGTTGATTATGAGACTGTCGATCTGGCGTATAGGCGGCTTGCGGATCTGCCGTGGGAGATTCTCAGGACGAAGCGGTGCATAATCCGCGAGACTACGGAGTCGGATGTGGACAGTTTCTACAATATATATGCGGAACCTGAGATTACCAGATATATGGAAGATCTGTATGAGGATCGGGAAGAAGAACTGGCCTATGTCGCAGAGTATCGGGAGAAGATGTATGGATTCTATGGATATGGCATGTGGACGGTGCTTACGAAAGATGATACGGTGATCGGCCGGGCAGGCATAAGCTGGCGTGAGGGATTCGATCTGCCGGAGCTGGGATTCGTGATCGGAGTGCCCTGGCAGGGGCAGGGATATGCCTGTGAGGTGTGCAGGGCGATTCTCGATTATGCGAAGATAGAATTGGGTTTTACACAGGTGCAGGCACTTGTAATGGAGGGAAACGGGAAGTCGGCGGCATTGTGCTGGAAACTGGGATTTCGGAAAGGGGAGCGGGTCGAAGAGGACGGAGAGCAGTATGACAGATATCTGGCGGAGCTTACCTAGACAGCTCTGTAAGAAAGAAAAGCGGCACATTCTTCGATGATGATGCAATTTTGATACAAATTTGATGGAGTTTTGATGCAAAGATTATGCTTTTTTGTTGCAAATCTGATGCAGGATTGATGCTTTCACACGGTAGCATAGACGTAGAGATTACACGTACCATCAGATTTAGGATGATCAAAAGACGCGAGAAGGAAGGATGTGCAGTATGAAAAAACACAGAAAATTATTAAGCTTTTTGGCTGTACTGTTATTGATTATGGGTTATGCGCCCACAGTACATGCGGAAGAGGAAACCGATGAGGACAGAACGCTTTCCCCTTATTTCTACGTGGAAAGTGAGGAGACAGGAGTGGATTGCCTGCCGCTTAAAAGTACAGATGTGAACACAACGATAGAGGGAATCATCGCGGACACTTATGTAGTGCAGACATATGCCAATCAAGGGACGAAGCCGATTAACGCCAGATACATTTTCCCGGCATCGACTAAGGTCACGATACACGGTATGCAGATGCAGATCGGGAACCAGATCGTGACGGCGGTTATTAAGGAAAAGGAAGAGGCGAAGCAGGAATTTGAAACGGCTAAGAGCGAAGGCAAAAGCGCCTCCATGCTGTCAGAGCAGAG
>CAMWXF010000115.1 GCA_947178115.1 uncultured Lachnospiraceae bacterium | reverse complement strand
GGCAGCAAGGACCCTTATGTCGGAGAAGTGGAAATGCAGGTGCAGCAGACGCCCACAGTTCCGGAAGAAACGATCATTGAACGCATGCGCGAGTCAGAAATGATCCGCGATAAAATCTATGATAAAGAGCTGAACAAGGCAGCACGTATCTTCCATAAAATATATGTCACGATAGCAATTTTGTTCTGTTTCGCCTTAGTGGGCGTCCTGTTGATGACCGTATCGTATCTGCCGCCCAGCGGCGATCCGTCGAATCCGGTAAACAATGTTGTTTCCGAACGTTACATTGAACAGGGACTGCCGGAGACCGGCGCACTCAACATCGTGTCCGGCATGATCCTGACATACAGAGCTTTCGATACCTTCGGAGAGACTAACGTGCTGTTTATCGCGACGTGTTGTGTCATGATCCTGCTGATGGTGGACGATGCGATCCTCAAGAAGCAGGAGGTTATCAATGACCGCCGTTTTGAGCCGAAGAACGATGCGATCCTGCAGGGAACTGCCTTCGTTCTGTGTCCTATTATTTTTATATTCGGCATTTATATCATATTGAACGGTCATCTGTCACCGGGCGGCGGCTTCTCCGGCGGCGCCATAATGGGGGCAGGACTGATTCTGTATGTCAGCGCTTTCGGCTTCAAGAAGACACAGCGCTTCTTCAACGAACACATATATAAGATCGCTAAGATCACCGCCCTGTGCATGTACGGGCTGATCGGCACATACTTCTACATGACCGGCGCAAACGGAATCGAGAATCACATCCCGCTCGGTATTGCGGGACATATCCTGAGCAGCGGTATCATCCTGCCGATCAATATCTGCGTGGGACTGGAAGTCGCGTGCACTATGTACGCATTCTACGCACTATTCAGAAGAGGAGGGCTGTAAAATGGGCGCAAATTTATTTACAAACTACGGCGAAGCTGTCGCCATGATCCTCTTCGGCATCGGATTCGGAAATTTGCTCTTACAGCCAAATCTGATCAAGAAGATCATCGGCCTGAACATCATGGATACGGCGATCTATCTTTTCCTTGCGGAAAAAGGTTATATCAGAGGGCGCGTGGCTCCCATTGTCGTGGACGGCGTACAGAGTATGGAAGCCTATATCAATCCGATCCCCAGCGGTCTCGTGCTGACCGGTATCGTAGTTTCCGTCTCCGTGTCCGCCCTGATGCTGGCACTCACCATAAGACTCTATAAACGCTATCAGACGCTGGATCTCGATGAGATATCCAGTCGGCTGAAAAAGGAGGGGCTGTAATGGATATCATACGGAACTTTCCTTGTATCTCTATTATGCTGTGTCTGTTCGCGGGCATTATCAGTTCGGGGCTTCGCGATAAGGCGGCCATGTGGATCAGCACGATCCTGCTCACGATCAATATTGCGCTGAGTGCTTGTACGCTGGCATATACTCTTTTCATCGGTGAACCCTTCGTCTATGTCATGGGCAAATTCCCCGCACCGTGGGGCAATGAGATCCGCGCCGGCATACTCGAAGCGCTGCTGGCATTCTTTTTCTGTGTGATCATGCTGCTCTCCCTCTTCGGCGGCAGACATAAGCTGCCGGATGAAGTCGAAGAAGACAAGACGTATCTCTACTATGTATTATCGGATCTGCTGCTCAGCTCTCTGCTGGCGCTGGTCTACACAAATGATATGTTTACGGCATACGTGTTTGTAGAGATCAATACCATATCAGCGTGCGGACTGATCATGATCCGCCAGAACGGCCGCACCATCGAGGCCGCCGTCAGATATATGATCATGAGTCTGTTAGGTTCCGGCCTGCTGCTTCTCGGTCTGTGTATGCTCTATGACCTGACCGGCCATCTGCTGATGAGCAATATCAAAGAATCCGTGGCGCTTCTTGCGGCAAACGGTGAGTATAACGTTCCTCTGGTCGTCGCCATCGTGCTGATGTCCGTAGGTCTGTGTATCAAAAGTGCGCTTTTCCCGTTTCATGCATGGCTGCCGGATGCCTACGGATACTCTACCGTCTCCTCGGCCGCCATCTTATCCTCACTGGTGTCCAAAGGATATATCTTCCTGCTCATTAAGATCATCTACCGTGTAATCGGTTTCAGGATCTACCATGACAGCAGGATCATTGATATCCTCTTCCTGTTCGGTCTGATGGGTATGATCTTTGGTTCATTAAGCGCTATTAAAGAAAATGATGTCCGCAGAATGATCGCTTTTTCTTCGGTCGCACAGATCGGTTATATTTATATGGGATTCGGCATGGGCACCCAGGAGGGTATGACAGCCAGTATTTTCCATATCCTGTCCCATGCGGCCACGAAATCACTGCTGTTTGTCGCCGCCATCGGACTGACTGACGTATCCGGCGGGAGCCGCAAGTTTATCGAACTGACCGGCTCGGGTTACCGCAACAAGTGGGCCGGCGTCGCCTTTACGGTAGGCTCTCTCTCCATGGTAGGTGTGCCGCTTTTCTCCGGATTTATCAGCAAACTGCTGTTTTCGCAGGCGGCTGTCCTAAATCACACGAAGATGCTGCCGGCGCTGATCGTCCTCGGAATCAGTACGATTCTGAACGCGATCTATTTCATGAAGACGGTGATTCGGATCTACACACCTTTAAATAACTGTGCCTACACCAGTGTTACCTTTAAGGATATTTCGTTATATGCCATGGTTTTAGTGGCATTTATCGTATTAAATGTGATGCTTGGCATCAGTTCCCAGCCCGTTGTCGATATGATACAGCAGGGACTTACCATGTTTGCGTAGAGGGGGATTCCATATGTATCTCATTCTTTTATCCATATTTATACCGATCCTGACCGGATTGTTCCTTTTGACATGGAGAACAAAATGCGCTCCGCACGATTGTGGGATTCAATCCGCAAACTCGAATAAAAAAATCATCGGAATTAACTTAACTGCCGGTGCTGCTTTTCTTCTGACAGGCGCCTTGGTTATTGCCACGCTCCTTACCGCTTACGGGACATCTTTTACACTGTTTACTCTGACAAGCAACCTGTCCCTCGTGTTTGCAGTAGACGAGCTCAGCGTTCTGTTTGCGGTACTCGCGCAGGTGGTCATGATCTGCGCAGGATTTTTCTCTTTTGAATATATGAAACATGAAGAAAATGAGAAGCGTTACTACGGTTTCTATCTGATCGTATTCGGCGTCTTGAATGCACTCTGTTTTGCCGGCAACCTGATCACCTTCTATCTGTTCTTTGAAGTGCTGACCTTATCTTCCGTGCCGCTGGTACTGCATAACGGCAGCAGAGAAGCGATTATGGCGGGATTAAAATACTTGTTTTACTCCCTGTGTGGAGCCTATATGGCGCTGTTTGGCATATACTTCGTCTGCCGGTACAGTGACACGCTAAGCTTTACTGCCGGCGGTGTATTGCAGGCGGCGGACGCACCCTCCAAGGGGCTCCTGCTGATCATAGCGATGATCATGCTCATTGGTTTTGGCGTCAAAGCGGGCATGTTTCCGCTGCATGCATGGCTTCCTGCAGCTCATCCCGTAGCTCCGGCTCCGGCCTCCGCGGTGCTCTCCGCAGTCATTGTCAAAGCCGGTGTACTGGCGCTCATACGCACAGTCTACTATATCTTCGGCGCTTCCTTCCTGCGGGGCACATGGGTGCAGACAGTCTGGCTTACGCTTTCTCTGGTCACTGTCTTCATGGGTTCCATGCTGGCCTACAGAGAGCCCGTGTTAAAGAAAAGACTGGCTTACTCCACCGTAAGTCAGCTATCTTATATCCTGTTCGGACTGGCAGTCATGGACGTGCAGGCGGTAAACGGTTCGCTTCTGCATGTGCTGGCACACGGTCTGATCAAAGCGACGCTCTTCCTCTGCGCCGGCGCCATCATCTACATGACCGGCAAAACACGGGTGGAAGAACTGCGCGGAATCGGCAAGGAAATGCCGTTCACTATGTGGTGTTACACGATCGTATCACTGGGTCTGATCGGCATTCCGCCTACAGGCGGTTTCGTCAGCAAATGGTATCTGGCAACAGGAAGCCTGTCGGGCGGGATGCCATGGTTTCGCTGGCTGGGACCTGCTGTCTTACTGATCAGCGCACTGCTGACTGCGGGCTATCTGCTGCCGCTTACGATTTACGCTTTCCTGCCCGGTAACGATTACGATTATGCGAATCTCAAGAAACGGGAACCGTCGCTTTATATGACGATACCGATCTGCATTATGACGGTACTGTCAGTTTTGATTGGTTTGTTCCCCACACAGTTTATTGACTCTCTGACACGTTTTGTCAGTCTGCTTGTTTAGAAAGGAGGCGCGGTTATGACAATATTAGTGATCCTGATTCCCTCTGTTGCAGGGATTCTCTCGACACTGCTTCCTTTTCGTAAGAGAGCTCACTGGGAGATTTTCTTGGAGTGCGCCGTTATCCTGAATAGTATTCTGGTCTGGTATCTGCTGCTGCACCACTCAAGCAGTACCTTCCTGCTGGCACATTTTACAGGCGATCTGTCCATCAGTTTTAAGGTGGACGGCATGGGCATGGTCTTTGCCGGACTGGTTTCCGCACTGTGGCCCTTCGCCACGCTGTACGCTTTCGAATATATGACGAAAGAAGAGAACGAAAAGATCTTCTTCCTGTTTTATACGGTAACTTACGGCATTACGCTGGGCATCGCCCTTGCGGCCAATCTGCTGACCATGTATTTCTTCTATGAGCTGCTGACGCTTGTCACCGTTCCTCTCGTCATGCACACACTGACCAGAGAAGCGATCCTCGCCAGCCGGAAATACCTGTACTACTCTCTGGGCGGCGCGGCCTTTGCCTTCATCGGCATGATCATGATCATCGTCTACGGAACCACCACCGAGTTTGTACTCGGCGGTATTCTGGACCCTGCCAAGATCGGTTCGCGGACTAACGTCCTGTTATTCGTCTATGTGATGGCTTTTATGGGCTTCGGCGTGAAAGCCGCTCTATGTCCTTTTAATTCCTGGCTTCCGCAGGCCGGTGTGGCACCCACCCCGGTTACGGCTCTCCTTCATGCAGTGGCCGTCGTGAAAGCCGGCGCTTTCGCGATCCTACGACTGACTTACTACTGCTTCGGCACTGAATTCCTGCGCGGCACGTGGGCACAGACCGTCGTTCTGCTGCTGACTATGTTTACGATTGTATACGGCTGTAGCCGCGCGATTAAAGAGACGCATCTTAAGAGAAGACTTGCTTACTCGACGATCAGTAATCTGTCCTACATCCTCTTCGGTGCGGCGCTAATGACACCACTCGGAATGGTGGGCGCATTGTCCCATTTGGTATTCCACGCCGTGATCAAGATATCCTCTTTCTTCTGTGCGGGAGCCATCATACATCAGACCGAGCGGAATTATGTGCACGAGTTGGACGGTATGGGCTATCGGATGCCTTGCGTCTTCGGCATTTTTACCGTATCTGCCCTCTCCCTGATGGGCGTTCCCGGACTGGCCGGGTTTATCAGTAAATGGAATCTGGCTTCGGCTGCCGTTGAGAGCGGTAATGTGGTGGCCTACTTCGGTATTGCCTGTCTGCTGCTTTCCGCTCTGCTGACCGCGATCTATATGCTTACTATAGTGGCGCGCGCCTTTTTCCCCGTCAAGGGCTTCGACTACAGTACCTTACAGGGGATCAAGGATCCGAACTGGAAAATGCTGCTGCCGCTGTTTGTATTTACTTTCTTTGTGATAGCATTCGGCATTTACTCCCAGCCGCTCACTGATTTCTTCTGTACAGTGGCGGGGATGTAGGAATATCCTATATAATAAAATTGAGCTTTGCTTGATTACGACATTTGTTTCGCAAACTCAAATAAGCGGAACGATACTATATCAGATAGTGAGGTTTGTATTATGAATATACTAATATACTCAATTATATTTCTGCCGATGGCTACGGCGCTGATCGGCTACATTATAGGACGATATCAGAAAAATATGCGCGACTATTTTGGATATATTATAACCGGCATTATATTCGTTTGCACCTTATATCTCTTTCTACAGATACAAACACAGGACATTTCGGGAACTCTCTTTGAGGTTCCTTATGTCTGCGGCATGGGGCTGCATTTTACATTGGACGGATTCCGCGCGTTATATTGCATGGTTGCGGCGTTTATGTGGTTTATGAGCACACTTTTTTCCAAGGGATATCTCGCACATTACCGCAATCGCAACCGTTACTACCTGTTTCTGCTGATCACTCTGGGCGCGACGGAAGGTGTCTTCCTCTCCGCCGACTTCTTTACGACCTTCATTTTCTTTGAAATTATGTCCTTCACTTCCTATGTGTGGGTGGCGCATGATGAAAACAAGGAAGCGCTGCGGGCGGCGGCTACCTATCTTGCCGTGGCGGTAATCGGCGGTCT
>CAMWXF010000114.1 GCA_947178115.1 uncultured Lachnospiraceae bacterium | reverse complement strand
GAAAATGGATCTGTTTGAATATATGCGAAGTACAAATCAGGAGAAAGAGTCGCCGTTAGCGGCCAGACTTCGTCCGACTACTTTGGATGAAGTAGTGGGGCAGCAGCACATTATCGGAAAGGACAAGCTGCTTTATCGTGCCATCAAGGCGGATAAGTTGAGCTCCATCATATTCTACGGTCCGCCCGGAACAGGGAAGACGACGCTTGCCAGGGTCATTGCGAATACGACCAGCGCCGAGTTTACGCAGATCAACGCTACGGTCGCCGGCAAGAAAGATATGGAAGATGTAGTGAAGAAGGCCAAAGATCTGCAGGGAATGTATGGCAAGAAAACCATACTTTTCATCGATGAGATCCATCGTTTTAATAAAGGACAGCAGGATTATCTGCTTCCGTTCGTGGAGGACGGCACGGTGATCCTGATCGGTGCGACTACGGAGAATCCGTATTTTGAGGTGAACAGCGCGTTGATTTCCCGGTCCGTCATTTTCGAATTGCATCCGTTATCCATGGAGGATATCAGAGAATTAATTACACGTGCGGTGTATGACAAGGATAAGGGGATGGGCGCTTATGACGCGGTGATTGATGAGGAGGCCGTATCGTTTCTCGCCGAGCTGTCAGGCGGAGATGCCAGACATGCTCTGAATGCGGTAGAGCTCGGCGTTATGACGACGAACCGCAGTGAGGACGGCAAGATCCATGTGACGCTTGCGGTGGCGCAGGAATGTATTCAGAAACGTGTGTTACGATATGATAAGACCGGGGACAACCATTATGACACCATCTCTGCATTTATTAAGAGTATGCGAGGCTCTGATCCGGATGCGGCAGTCTATTATCTGAGCCGAATGCTTTACGCGGGCGAGAGTGTGACTTTTATCGCGAGACGTATCATGATTTGTGCGTCGGAGGACGTCGGTAATGCAGATCCGATGGCGTTAAATGTGGCGGTCAGTGCGTCGCTGGCGGTGGAGCGGGTCGGTATGCCGGAGGCGCAGATCATCCTGTCGCAGGCGGCATCCTATGTGGCCTGTGCGCCTAAGAGCAATGCGAGCTGCGAAGCGGTCTTTCAGGCGATGGAAACGGTGCGTCAGACCGGCAATCTGCCGATTCCCACGCATTTACAGGACGCCCATTATAAGGGGGCGGCGAAGCTGGGACACGGAACAGGCTACAAATACGCGCATGATTATCCCAACAACTATGTGGAACAACAGTATCTGCCCTATGAATTAAACGGAAAAGAATTCTATAAGCCTACCGGTAACGGCTATGAGGCTAAGATCAGAGAGCATATGAAACGAATCAAGGAAGAGGCTGCACATGATGCCAGATAAGAAAAAAAAGCGAAGACGCGTTATAGATAAAGAAAAGGTTGCGGCAAACAAGAAGAAAGCCAAGGCCAAAAAGCAGCGTCTGAAACAGCAGTTAAAGGAAGAAAAGGCCCGGATCAGGGCGGAGAAGCGAAAAGGTAAGGTTCTGGAAGAAGCTGTCAAGATGGAAGAGTCTGTAACGGTGAACGAAGAGGGAACCGTGGAGCGCACCATTACGGTGGAAGAGACTTATACCATAGCGGAGAAGCCCGAGGAACCGAAGGAGATTCGCCGGAAGAAAAAGGGGAAAATTCTGGCGGTTGCGGGCGCAGTCGCGGTATTTATGATTCTCGCAGGGACAGGCAGTTTCTTCGGTATCCGGTATTATCTGACGGAGCAGGCGAAGGAGAGTGCCGCTGTGGAAGCGATGGTACATACGGAGGCGGTAGAATTGGCCGAGTACAGCCTGCGGCAGCACAGGAAGGAGCGTGTGAAGCAGAACGCTGGTAAGGATGCGTCTGAGGCGCTTCTTAATGCGACCCGTTTTTTGATCGGCGGCGTGCATAACAGACCGCCGGAGATCGAACTGACGGATGCCAATTCCTCTGATTTTATTAAGATAGAGAACTGCTTGATTAATGCAGAGACGGGTAAGGTGGATGTAACGATGTCGGCGGAAGGGCTTGCGCTCAGCGATGACGGTTATTATTATCTTTTTGAGGAAAAGACGTACGATACGACGCTTCGAAGCGATGAATATATTATTGAGCAGGAAAAAGATGTAAATTTGACCTTTTCGGTCAATCTAAACTATAATAAGGCTAATTCAAGACTTTGCTCTAAATTTGTTGTAGCAGTGAAAAAAGACGGTGAATATATGCCTATCAGTCAGCCGGGATATATCACGAATCCGGAGGCGATTGCGAAGTACAGTCCGTCTTTCGGCAATACGACATCTAAGAAAGGGCTACTGGTAGATCCGGAGAAATTGCGGACGATGGAGTTAGACGATCTGGGTGTGAAACATGCGGCGTATAATATTCCGCTCAGCAGGATTCTCGGCAACACGAGCAATGCCTATTATCCGACTGTCTACTATACATATAATGGCAGGAGTTATGCTTTTAACGGGCAGATTATGGCTGAATATGACTATATCTTTTCCACGTTGACGAACAAGGGTATCACGACGACGGCGATCATCCTGAATGATATTCACCCCGGTTATATGGAGCTGATCCATCCGAAGGCGCGCTCCGGCGGCCATGCGCCTTACTATGCCTTCAATGCTACGGATGAGGACGGAACGGAGTATATCGCGGCGATCGGTTCATTTCTGGCAAACCGTTATTCCGGCAGCGGGCACGGTAAAGTCATGAACTGGGTGATCGGCAACGAGATCAATGCCAGAAAAGAGTGGAACTACATAGAATATATGGATACGGAAAATTATGTGAATGAGTATGCCAAGGCATTCCGCATCTTCTATAACTCCATAGTCAGTGTAAACGGCAATGCCAGAGTCTATATCTCACTGGATCAGCAGTGGGGGAAGAGCCTTTATTCCAATAACGGTTACAGTTCCAAAGAGATTCTGGATGAATTTAACAGGAATATCAAGGCAGGCGGCAATATTGACTGGGGTGTGGCATATCATCCGTACAATTATCCGCTGACCAGCGCCAAGGCATGGAGCACCAGCGGTAAGGCAGGTTCTTACGTTCTGGATTCGGAGACATCGCCCGTGATCACGATCAAGAATATCCACGTGTTGACGGATTATTTGCAAAAAGAAGAGTTTTTGACGGATTCCGGAGAGGTGAGACATGTGACTTTGAGTGAAATGGGGTATACATCATCTGCGGGACAGGATCTGCAGTCGGCTTCTTTTGTATATGCCTATAAGATCATCGAGGCAAACCAATATATCGACAACATGCTTTTCTCCAGACAAACCGATGCGTCGTCGGAAGTGGCGCAGGGGCTGGCGCTGGGCATCAACACGCTGGGCGGCGGGCGCAAGTCTATTTATACGGCATTCAAGTATGTGGATACGGCGGAATCCGCAAAATATACGGATTTTGCGCTGCGCGTGATCGGAATCAGCGATTGGAGCGAAGTGATACAGCAGCACTGATGCGCCGGCGCAGCAAAAGAAGATCAGAACAGTTTTTCAATCAGATATTGATAGATATCCTGGTTCCGGGTCTGCCAGTTGGCGCAGATCGCGGAAGCAGTGTCTTCATCAGGGACGGACAAGGTGATTTCCACCATTGTGACGTCCTTTTCTTTTGCCCGCAGATGCGCCTCGTATTCGCCGGAGACAGACTTGTAATAGTCGGACAGGACAGATACTTCGTTACGCATTTCCAGCTCGTTTGCATCAAAAAAACGGTCGATCTCTTCTTTGATCGAGCTGTTGATTCTGTTTTCAAAGAAAGAAAGGGTCTCCCGCCCCTCATCGGTAAGGAGCAGCTGGGTGCGGTTGCGGCTGGTCTTAGCGGATATGAGGTCCGCTTCGGTCAGTTCGGCAAAAACCTGCTGGAGCGTCAGGAAGTTCGTATATTCTCTTTCCAGAATAAAGTCTCCCACCTGCGCTTTGGTCAGAGGAAAAGTGACCCTGTTAAGCATGTAGAGTACGATTAGTTTGTAGAGTGTAAGCGGATCTTGTGTCATAGGATACAGCCTTTCCGTTTTTACAGTGAATGGTTATATAAGCGCCCCTGATAAGCCTCACGTAGTTTTATGGCGTGGTGCAGTGTGTTGAGGACACCCCGTTTATTCAGACTCCATCGGGGTGCAAGCAGCAGATCCCGCGGTCCGTCGCCGGTCAGACGGTGCACGACGATATCCGGACTTAAATGCTCCAGACAGTCTATTACCAAATTGGTGTAAACGTCCTGTGTAAGCGGCTGATATTTGCCCTGCGTATAGAGCACTGCCAGATCGGTGCCCTGCAGCACATGAAGAAGCTGCAGCTTCACGCCCCATGTACCGCACCGGTTCAGGTGGTCAATAGTAGATAACATGTGTTCTCTTATTTCTCCCGGCAGACCCAGAATGATGTGGGTGACGACCGGTATGTGAGCCTGATTCAGCATGGAAACGCAGTCATCATAGACGGACAGCGGATAGCCCCGTCTGATGAGATCGGCAGTTTCCTCGTGGATCGTCTGCAGCCCCAGTTCGATCCAGATGAATTTACCGGGAAATTCCACCAGAAGATCCGTCAGCATGGTTACAATGCCTGCAGACATACAGTCCGGTCTGGTTGCTATGGAAATGCCGGCAACAGTGGGCTCCTGCAGTGCCTCTTTATAGAGGGTATACAGGTGCGGCAGAGGACCGTAGGTGTTGGTATATGCCTGAAAATAAGCGATATACCGAAGGCCGATCCGTTTGTGGTGAAAAAGCGCCCTGCCAGCCGCCAGTTGTTCACGGACGGAGATATGTTCTGCGGTCTTGACGGCATAATCACCGCTGCCGCCGGCGCTGCAGAAGAGGCAGCCGCCATATCCCAATGTACCGTCCCGGTTGGGACAGGTAAATCCGGCGTCGATCGCAATCTTATATAATTTCTCTCCGTAGGTATTTTTCAGATAGGCATCCAGAGAGTAGTATGGTTTGCCGTGCCGGTCAGCAGTCCGGTTGGTTATATTCATGAGTCGTTTCCCGTATCGTTAAGTTATCGTTTGATATGTGATTTCACAGCCTCTGCGACCACATCCGCAACCTTGGGATCGAACGCCTCAGGCATGATATTATCTTCATTTAATTCCGATTCCGGCACAAGTCCCGCAATGGCGTGGGCGGCAGCCAGCTTCATCTCTTCCGTGATCTGTACGGCGCGCCCCTCGAGAGCGCCCTTGAAGATACCCGGAAAGGCTACCACGTTGTTTACCTGATTCGGAAAATCGGAGCGTCCTGTGCCGACAACGCGTGCACCTGCCGCTTTCGCGACATCGGGCATGATCTCCGGAACAGGATTAGCCATGGCGAAAAGAATGGAATCCTGATTCATGGAAGATACCATATCGGGTGTTACGATATTGGGCGCCGAGACCCCGACAAAGATATCGGCGCCTTTTAAAGCATCGGCGAGTGAACCGGACTCGTTATTCGAATTGGTCACTTCGGACATCTTTTTCTGCATATCATTTAATCCGTCGGTGGATTTACCGATAATTCCTACCTTATCACACAGGATCACGTTGGTAAAACCGTAATTTAACAAAAGCTTTGTGATCGCAATACCGGCGCTTCCGGCACCGTTGACCACTACTTTGCAGCTTTCTTTCTGTTTCTTTACGACTTTCAGAGCATTAATGATACCTGCCAGCACAACGATGGCGGTTCCGTGCTGATCGTCGTGGAAGACGGGAATGTCCAGAATCTCTTTTAGGCGCTCCTCAATTTCAAAACAGCGGGGGGCGCTGATATCTTCCAGATTAATGCCGCCAAATCCCGGCGCAAGATAGGTAACTGCCTTGATGATCTCTTCCGTGTCCTGTGTGTCCAGACAGATCGGCACCGCGTTGACCCCACCAAACTCTTTGAAGAGTACGGCTTTACCTTCCATAACAGGCATAGCGGCGTAGGGACCGATATTGCCGAGTCCTAATACCGCGCTGCCGTCGGATACCACTGCCACGGTGTTTGACTTCCATGTGTAAGTGTAAGCGGCCTCTTTGTCCTGTGCGATGACCTTACAGGGCTCTGCAACGCCGGGAGTGTAGGCGAGGGAAAGATCCTCTCTTGTTTTGACGGGCGTCTTAGACACTGTCTCCAGCTTTCCGCGCCATTGTTCGTGTAATGCAAGGGCTTTTTCGTTAGTTGTCATGGTGATTTCCTCGTTTCTTAAAATATGATTTAATGTGTATAAATTAGTATACAATCAGGTTAAATCGTGATTTAGCACCTGCTGATTATACCATTTCATACAATGATACTGTGATATCTCGTCCGTAAAGCCGACAGATTGATACAGATGGTGTCCGGCGTCTGTGGATTTCAGTTCAATAACACTTAGTTTTTTTATAACTGCCTCTGACAGGATTCTGTTCATGAT
>CAMWXF010000113.1 GCA_947178115.1 uncultured Lachnospiraceae bacterium | reverse complement strand
GCATATTGATGGTCGTAGACTTGCCCGCTCCGTTCACTCCGAGAAATCCGAACAGCTCTCCCTTCTGAATCTGAAAACTGATATCGTCTACCGCTTTTACTTCCTTGAAATATTTTTTGAGATTTGATACCTTGACTACCGTCTCCATAACTGCTCCCTTCCTTTGTTTATTGCTTTGCTGTAGTTATAGTAACGGTATTTGATCATTCAGAAAATATAAAATGTGGTAAGATGTAATTTTGATGGGGTAAGAGGAAATATATACAGGCAGCCTGCACATCGGCAAGCTGCCTGTATGTCATCACGCTAACTGAGCCTGTACTGCAGTCAGGGCTACTACGCCTACGATATCCTGCCAGGAGCAGCCGCGGGACAAATCGTTGACAGGCTTAGCAATGCCCTGCAGCATCGGTCCGTAAGCTTCCGCCTTACCGAGTCTTTGTACAAGCTTATAGCCGATATTACCGCAGTCCAGATTCGGGAAAATCAATACGTTCGCCTTGCCGGCCACCTCGCTGCCCGGCGCCTTGGATTTTGCCACCTGAGGCACTAACGCCGCATCCGTCTGTAACTCTCCGTCTATGCACAAATGAGGATACTGCTCCCGTGCAATTCTGGTCGCTTCGACCATCTTATCTACCAGCGGATGCTTTGCGCTTCCCTTTGTCGAGTGGGACAACATAGCTATAATAGGTTTGGCACCCACAAGACTCTTGAAACTCTTGGCTGAAGTATCTGCAATCGCCGCCAGTTCCTCCGCCGTAGGATCCTGATTCAATCCGCAGTCCGCGAACAGGAATGTGCCGTTTTCTCCGTATTCACAATCCGGAACATCCAGAATAAAGAAACCTGACACCAGCTTTACACCCGGCGCAGTCTTTAAAATCTGCAGGGCGGGTCTTAGTGTATCGGCTGTCGCATGGCAGGCTCCCGCCACCATACCGTCGGCATCATTGGCCTTAACCATCATAACACCGAATGTCAGATAATCATTCAGAAGCGTCTCCTTCGCTTTCTCCGGCGTCATTCCTTTGTTTTTTCTTATCTCAAACAATAATTCCGTATACTGCTCAAGTTTTTCCGTCTTCTCCGGATCAATAATCGTGACACCGTCCAACTCCACTTCCAGCCAGCCGGCACCATCCATGATCTTCTCCTCATTGCCGACCATGATAATATCAGCAATATTCTCTTTCAGAATATGCGCGGCGGCAATCAATGTCCTCTTATCGTTCGTCTCCGGCAACACAATCGTCTTCTTATCGCTTCTTGCTTTTTCCTTCATCAAATCAATGTATGACATGTTGGTCTCCCTCCTGTTTTTATTCTGTAAGTACATCTTATATGCAAAATTATACCGAATGAAACGATTGTATACAAGACACATTCTCCTTTTTGTACATATTTTTTACATGTAAATTTTATAACGTAAATTTCAAATAAAAATAAATACAAAATACACTTTTTGTGATAGACTTGTCTTAGCGGAGGATAACATATGAAAACAGTAGGTATTATCACAGAATATAATCCGTTTCACAACGGACATGCTCATCAGCTTGCGGCGGCAAAGAGAATGACCGGTGCAGATTATTGCATCGTTGTTATGAGCGGCAACTTCGTGCAGCGGGGCGCGCCGGCTTTTATGGACAAATACACCCGCACGCAGGCGGCGCTTGCAAACGGTGCCGATCTGGTACTGGAGCTGCCCGTCTGTTATGCGCTCGGCAGCGCGGAATATTTTGCCTCCGGATCCGTTGCCCTGTTAGACAAGCTGGGGGTCACAGACGCTCTCTGTTTCGGCAGCGAATGCGGTGACATTACACTGCTGTCCGAATTTGCCGCAAAATTATCCGGTGAAGATGACACCTTCAAAAAAGTTCTGGATAACCAGCTCCGCCACGGATTTTCCTACCCAAGCGCAAGAAATGCTGCCTTGCAGGCCTCCGCACCTCATCTGAACGGTCATATGAATGTGCTGATGCAGTCTAACAATATACTTGCCATTGAATATTGTAAAGCGCTTACAAAACGCGGTAGTGCTATCAAACCCTGTACCGTTCCGCGTGCAGGTTCCGCCTATCACGACGCCAGCCTGGACAACTCTTTCTGTTCCGCCCTGGCAATCCGGGAATCCGTTGCTTTCTCCGACAGTCCGGCGGAAGTAAAAGCACTCATGCCCCGAAACAGCTATGAGCTTCTGGAATCACAGTACGGCAGAACATGTCCCATTCTCACCGATGACATATCGCTTCCGCTGCACTATCAGCTGCTTTCCGAACAATCTGAGGGATACACGAAGTATGCCGATATTGACGGCGATCTCTCTGATCGTATTATAAAAAAGCTGCCCACATATCGGCGTTTCACCGATTTCTGTGAACAGCTGAAAACCAAAAACCGCACCTATACGCGCATTGCCCGCAGCCTGATGCATATCCTTCTTCGAATTGAAAAAACCGATCTGGCACATTACCAGTCCGAAGATTACATATATTATGCACGTATGCTCGGTTTCCGCGAAAGTGCCGAACCGCTTCTTGGCGCCATCAAAGAACATGGTAGCATACCTTTATTATCCAAACTCGCCGATGCCGACAGTCTGTTGTCCGAAAACGGCAGCCGCATGCTCCAGATGGACATTTATGCAAGCCATATCTACAATAGCATGGTGCAGCATAAGTTTGCCGCCTGCCCGGACTTACCTTGCGAACATAAAAGAAAAATCATCAAGTACTGAGCTTCTATGCGGGGCTCAGTACTTTGTTTATGGCATTGACGATCCGGTCGTGCACCATATCGGCGATTTGCACCGTCGTCATATCCTTATATTCTTCATAGGATATCGATTTGAGAAAATGCACCTGTGTCTCCACCGGTCTCAGTGACCATTCCTCAAACGCCTTATAGGAATCGATTAACGCCACCGGCACAATGGGTACCTTGGCTTTCACCGCACTCTTGAAACTGCCTGGCTTGAATGCCCCCACCGTATTATGATTCCTGTAATATCCCCCTTCCGGGAAAATAATGAACCTGCGACCGTTCTTCGTCTCCTCAGACAACTCTTTGATGATCTTTATGGACTGTTTCAGATCTTCCTTCACCATCCTTTTGCCGTGCACCAGATCAATGAACTGTTTTACCAGAATCCCATGTGACTTGGCGTCATCAATCACCACCGAACAAGGTTTTTCGTGAGCATACATAATTCCCAACGCATCATATTTTCCCTGATGATTCGGAAACATAATATAGCCGCCCTCTGCAGGCAGATTCTCCAACCCGTATTTCTTCGTCGTTATATGTCCTGCCCTCATCATCCGGCGAATCGCCAGTTTCGCATAGGCATAACACTCCTCTTCCGAATACCGTTCCGCATGCTTTGCCTTATACGCCATCTTGGGAATCATATAGAACCTCGGCAGATTACACACAATAACTTGTATAAAACGTAACATAACTATCACTTTCTCCCTTACTTCATCGCTACAGAAGCGGTGAAAATAATTTTAAAATCGGGCCGATTATATTGGTCTTCATAAACTTTTTTCTGTACCACTCCACTGTAATTATTTCGCAAACCTCGAAGGTCTGCTCCATATCTTTCTTGAGTTCCATGACGGCATCCGCCTGATAGAGAAATACTCCGCATTCAAAATGGTGATAGAAACTTCGATAATCAAAATTAATCGTTCCCACTATTGCCACTTCATCATCGCAAAGTACACATTTTGAATGTATGAATCCCGGTGTATACTGATATATTCCGACTCCGGCCTCAATCAGATTCTGATAATTCGACTGTGTCAGCCAGTAGATCGTCTTTTTATCCGGCACGCCGGGCGTTACGATCCGCACATCCACACCCCGTTTTGCTGCCAGCTTTAAGGAGGTATACATCTCATTATCGGTGATCAGGTAGGGAGTGTAGATATAGATATAACGCTTGGCATGTCCGATCAGATTCAGATAGACATTCTCTCCCACGATCTCATCATCCAGCGGCGTATCCACATAAGGCTGCACATAGCCTGCCGCCTTAGGCTTTTCATCAAAAACATACCGGTATCTGCTGTAATCCTCCTCAGTGTAACGGGACATATTCCACATCTGAAGGAACATCACGGTAAAATTCCAGACCGCCTCCCCTTCAATGCGGATCCCCGCATCCTTCCAGTGTTCCCCGTAAGGACACCTATAATTGATATACTCGTCCGACATATTAATACCGCCGGTATAGCCGACTCTTCCGTCGATCACCACAATCTTCCTGTGATCTCTGTTATTCAGAATCAGCGACATAAACGGAATCAGGCGGTTGAACGCAACGCACTTGATCCCTTTCTTCTCCATGGTCTCATAATATTTCTTCGGCAGCAGAAATACGCTTCCCACATCGTCATAAATCAGACGAACTTCCACGCCATCCTGTACTTTACGCTCCAGCACTTCCAGTACAGCATTCCACATACTGCCTTCACACAGGATAAAAAATTCGATAAAAATAAAATGTTTCGCCTGCTCCAGATCTACCAATAACTGCTTCCAGTAATCTACCCCCTCCGAATAATATACCGCCGTCGTATGATCCCATACAGGCGTATCCGCATACTTAAGCATATACTTACTTTGATTGGCAATGCTCTGATCCTTCTCTTCCAGTTCTCTCAGAATGTTCTCATCCTGCTGCAGGCTTTTCTTAATAAGAACATCCGTACGTTCCATACCTGCGCGCAGTTTCCTCGGCAAAAAAACATGTCCGAAAGCCAGATACATGATTCCGCCGAAAAGCGGAAATATCAAAATCGGCACAATCCACGCCAGCTTCACCGCAGGGTTATTTTGCCGCCATATGATGTAAAACACAACTCCGAAGCTGAGCAGCCGCAGTATGAAGGCAATCTCCACATAATAATTACCCCATTTGAATATCTCAAGTACGAAAAAACCCACCTGAAGTATTACGATGAGAGCCGTAATTACGGCCCTGTTTAACGCAAAGTGTAATATTTTTCTCATTTCAAGAATCCGTTTACGATCTGTTCCTCAGCTTCTTTCTCCGTAAGCCCGAGTGTCATAAGTTTCATCAATTGCTCGCCTGCTATTTTGCCGATCGCCGCCTCATGAATTAAATTCGCCTCTATATTATTGGCTGTCAGCTCCGGAATAGCGCTGACACTCGCCTCGTCCATAATGATTGCGTCGCATTCGCTATGTCCGTGACACTCACCGTTACCTATGATCCTGCTCTTAAAAAGCTGCCTGGAATGTTCCTTCGCGACTGAGCGTGAAATCAGATTCACGCTTGAGTCATCTCCGTTCATATCCACAGTAAAATCAGTTTCCGCATACTGTCTGCCGTGGGTCATGATTTTCTCTTTGATAATAAGTGAGGCGCCTTCCGCCACTTCAGCTTTCGTCGTCCTTTTCGTGGAATCTATCCCCTTAATCTGCACCGTCTCCATTTCCAGAGAAGCGCCCTGCGCCAGATGAATCTCCGTTGCCGGATTCATAATGCGTTCCCCATTGCCATCGCCGGACCCATAGTGTTTTTCCACATATCGCACCTTTGCATTTTTCTCAACAAAAAATCTGTGGATACCGGAATGCTCCGTGGCTGCATTACCGCCGTTGTGTATACCGCACCCTGCAATAATAGTCACATCTGCATTTTCTCCCACAAAGAAGTCATTATACACACTCTCCTTAAGTCCGCTCTGACTAAGCACCACCGGAATGTGTACACTCTCAGATTTCGTGTCCGGTTTGATGCGGATATCAATTCCGGATTTGTCTTCTTTTGTAATAATATCAATGTTTGCTGTTGTATTTCTTCCGGCCATCTGTCCGTTTGCACGAATATTGTATGCACCTGCGGGTATCTCATGCAATCCGGCTACCTGCTCCAGCAAACTCTGTTGTATCGCATCCATCTGTAGATATCACCCCTGTTTCTTCATTTCTTACATATTGCGGATCTTTGCAGTCTACATCTTGTCAGTCAACGTCCTGCACGGCTGTCCGCAACCGAGAAGCTCCGGCATAACTTCATCCTTGCTTCCCACTTTCTGAATCCGACCGTTCGCCATCAAAATAATTTGGTCTGCAATATTTAATATGCGTTCCTGATGGGAAATAATCAGGATAGAACCATTAATTTCCTCATGCATTTTTTCAAATACACGGATAAGATTCTGGAAACTCCACAGATCTATGCCGGCCTCCGGTTCGTCAAAAATGGAAACCTTGGTTCTACGTGCCATAATCATAGCAATCTCGATACGTTTCAATTCGCCGCCGGACAGTGACGCATTTACCTCGCGATTGACGTAGTCTCTCGCACACAGCCCTACCTCCGAAAGCATTTCGCAGATCTCCGTCATCGTAGCCGCCCTGCCTGCCGCTATGGACAACAGTTCCTTGACCGTGATGCCTTTAAAACGAA
>CAMWXF010000112.1 GCA_947178115.1 uncultured Lachnospiraceae bacterium | reverse complement strand
TTCTGCACCCTGCTGCTGTATGCGGCAATCTGCTGTACAGCCTGCGGCGCTAACGTATCTGATTCCGATCTCGGAACAGCTGACACTGAAAACGGAGCGCAGCAACCGGATGTGACAGCAGACAGCACCCTCGGTCAATTCGATGATAATGCAGATCAAATCAATGACGAGTCGGATAGTGCAAATGAAAATGACACTACTGTCAGTTCCGAAAGATCCAACATAGACATCCAAATGCAGACAAAAGAAGACAACAAATCCACGGAAGACGGCACCGTGTACTTCTACAAGAGCGCTATCTATCCCGTCGTCACTATGGAAGGAAATGCGGAGGCTGCCGATAAGATCAATGCCGACATCCGCTCCCGGATTGATTCTTTTAATGCAAACAAAGAAATGGAAGACATGGCAGAAGAAATGTTGCAATACTTCGAGGAAGAGGATAATGATTATCCCATGCTCGGCTACAGTGCGGGGCTGACGTATAAGGCCGTCAGAGTGGACAGCAACGTGATCTCTTTTACACTGACCTACGACTCCTTCAGCGGCGGTGCACACGGCAATTATACAGTGTTGGGAGTCAACTATAGCTCCAAGACCGGCGACTTAATCTCCTTTTCAGATTTGAGCGATGATCCTGCCGCTTTTCGGGAAGACACGTTATCCTATAATCAGAAATTGGCAGGAACCGAATCCTACGCCGAGCGGATGTTTTCAGCCGACGACATTACAAACGGCACGCTAGAGTCCGTGCTGTACGCCGACAACGCATGGTATCTGTCCACCTCGGGTCTGGTCTTCATAAGCGATCCTTACGCCCTCGGACCTTATGCCGCAGGAATTATTGAGTTCATTATTCCGTACCGTGATCTGGCGGATATGGGCTTTAAAGAGTCCTATACTTATTCGGACAGATTTGTGTTGAAAATGCAGCCGCATGAAACCTACACCGCCGACTTAAACGGCGACGGCACAGAAGACTCTGTCACTTTTTATCCGGAAGATCAAAATGCCGACGGAACATATGATTACACGCCTCATCTGTTCATTAATGACATGGATCTTGCAGAAAACGGCGAGCCGGAAATACAGGAACCGCTCGCAAACATTATTGCCGCATGGGCGGAAGTCTCTCTATACGACTTGATTCCTGATGACAATTATATCGAGCTCATGCTTGTAGCCGGCGAGGCAGAGGGCGATGATTACGTTTATTACAGCCACTTCTATCGCTATACAGAAGGCGGCTCTCTCGTCTACCTCGGCAAAGTCAGCGGCAATGCCGGTGACCCTACTGTTGATGTGTCACTCCTTATATCCGACATGCAATAGAAAATCCAAAAAGAGAAACTTCCCGGCGGCGGAAACTCTATATGACTCCGTACCGATTAAAGTTTCTCTTTTTATATTTTAACTGATTTCCACTCTATACTTTTCGATATCGTCTATGACTTTATCGAGTTCCTTTTCATCTGAAATAAAAAGTCTGGCGGATGCTTCTATGGCAATGTCGCTTACCTGATGATCACGCAGGAAACGCCGTTCTGCCTCATCCGCCTGTCCCACCTTACAGGCATTCACCACATCATTTAAGCTGCCGAAATAATGCATCAGCTCTTCAAATACACTTCCCCTACCGGAGTCTGTCCTGCTGCATCCCTGTTTACTCCTGTCAGCATCGCTCTCCTCGTGGGCAAGACGTATCCGGTCGATGACGCTCTCCCCGTACTTCTGCCGCTCCAATTCACAGACAGCGATCACCTGCATAGACAGCTTCAACTCACCTGTGATATCCGAAGCCTCCATCAACACATCCGGTCGCTTCTTAAGTACTCCCAGGAAATATTCTTTCGCCCCGTCCAGATCCCCTTGCATAAAATACTCTGCCAGCTTCTCCTTCATCTGTCCCGTCTCGTATTTCTCGGTCGTCATGCCCACCTTGCACTCATATACCTTAAGCCCCTTCACTTCCGTCCAGACAAGCAACAGAAATTCCGATATAAACCCAAAAACCCGCTTATGATAATCGTCATAACCGCTGGGATCGATCTTCTTTTCCACCTCATGAAAAATAGAAAAAAGCCACGCGGCATACTCATCATACAGTTCCTTAGAGCTCACCATCATATTGCCGAAATAAGTACCGTTTCCATGCACCAACCGCTCGAAGGTATCATAATACTCCGGATACATCTGCCGGATCACCTCGCCGGTTGTGACCAGATCAAAAATATTGTAATCACTTGCATAGCCGTCGAAATAAGAATAATTCAGTTTCAGTTTCTTGGAAGTTATAATATCATAGTCTTTCAGAATCGACAGATAATCGTTTGCATTGAAAATCCTGCCCTCTTCCGTACAAAAATACCGGCGATAATGGCATATACCCACATAGTCCGTGGTTCGCACATTCTTCCACACCCAGTATACTCCGGTCAGTTCTCCGTAATAGCAATTCTTCGCAGATATATTATCTCCCGTATCGTCCCCGGCATAACCGTAGTCCGCTCCCTGTGCGCGTCCGACATGCAGCGGCACGTAAATCGGGTCCCGTGGATCCGGAAATTTCTTGTGGGTCATGGTGAAGATTGTAACTGACATTAGTAGCTACCTCTTTCCTTTTTATTTAAAAGCAGTCCGGCACTTGCCTTTCTGACATTTTCATGCCGTGATTCTTATCTTTTTCCATCATAACTGTAAAATGTGACTGGTGCAAGATTTTATAAAGCAAATCATCCAAAACTTCTCCTTGACATTTCTAATCAATATGATATCATAATGATATCAAAAAGAACATTCATCAGAAGCGACTGACTACACGCCGTCAAAATCCAAAGCATACGCGCTGCATCGCCGCTTCGGAACGGAGGAGATTATGCAAGAAACTAACTTAGAAGAAAAACTCATTCAGGGCAAAAAGAACGGACTGCCTGTACTACTCGTCACCCTGCTGCTGTATGCACTGGCTATTGCAGGAATTATCATCGGTATCATCCATTTTGAAAACGAAACAGATACCACGCTCACAACCACCGTTTTTGTCATAGGTCTGCTTTACGCATTCTTTGGCTGGATTCTCTTCTGCGGTCTGAAAGTTTTAAAGCCGCAGGAAGCGTTGGTGCTGACTTTATTCGGTAAATATGTGGGAACGCTCAAGGGCGACGGCTTCTACTTTGTCAATCCCTTCTGCGCAGGCGTCAATCCGGCTTCCCACACTAAGTTAAGCCAGAGCGGTGATGTCAAAGGTGTTGGCGGACCTTCCGGTACGCTGGTAATTGCCGAGTCCGGTGTCAGCACCGCTCAGGAAGTTCCGACCAAAAAGCTTTCTTTAAAAATCATGACTTTGAATAACAGCCGTCAGAAGATCAACGATTGTCTGGGTAATCCGGTGGAAATCGGTATTGCAGTGACATGGCGAATCGTAGATACTGCTAAAGCGGTTTTCAACGTAGATAACTACAAGGAATTTCTGTCCTTGCAATGTGACAGCGCACTTCGCAATATTGTGCGCACCTATCCCTACGATGTAGCCCCTAACGTGGATACGACCGGAGACGGCATGGCCGACGAAGGCAGTCTTCGCGGCTCCAGCGAAATCGTAGCCGGCAAGATCAGGGCGGAGATCCAGACCAGAGTGGAAGAAGCGGGCATCGAAATTGTGGAAGCGAGAATCACCTATCTGGCATACGCACCCGAGATCGCCGCCGTCATGTTGCAGAGACAGCAGGCATCTGCTATCATTGATGCAAGAAAAATGATCGTGGACGGCGCGGTAGGTATGGTTGAGATGGCATTAGAACGATTGAATGAAAAGCATACCGTAGAGCTTGACGAGGAACGTAAAGCAGCTATGGTATCTAATTTACTTGTAGTTCTGTGCGGCAACCATGATGCACAGCCGGTAGTCAATTCCGGAAGCCTTTACTAGAACGGAGGATTTTATGGGCGATTCAGGTAAAAAACAAGTGCCCCTTCGATTATCTGCAAAACTCTATGATGCAATCGCGGCGTGGGCGGAAGATGACTTCCGCTCCGTCAACGGGCAGATCGAGTATCTGCTGACAGAGTGTGTGCGGCAACGCAAGAAAAACGGTAAGTATGTGTCCGATGAAATTGATGTGCCGCCGGAATTGGATATAAAATAAGTTTTTAACAACGTCCAACGGCACTCCCCAAATTAAACGGACAAATATCCCTGCACTTATGACAGGAAATCGTCCATGTCTGCAAATTTTCATCATCTCCGAAGGCATGATCCCAGCACACCTGCTGCTTAAGCTCACGCTCTTCCAATGCACTGACCGGGCATACCTCCACGCAGAGATTGCACTCATTGCAGATATTCTCTTTTAACTCGTCCGGCACCAATTCCTGCTCACACAGAACTGCTCCCAGCCAGACCATGCTCCCGAACTCCGGTGTGATCAGCAGTGAATGCCGCCCAATCGTACCCAGCCCCGCTGCCTGCGCCGCATGCTTCTGCGAAACAATAGACCGCCATCTTCCCGTATTGCCATCCCATACGCTCTCATTGGTCGGAATCGGCACACATATAACACCTCTCCGCTCCATCTCGATGCAGAAATCCAGCGCTATAGCATCCATCTTCGGCGTGATGGAGTTGCGTACTCTCGTATACGGAATCGGACTGTTACAGCGCAGTGTTCCGATCGGAAATCTGCAACCAAACGATATCACCGACTTGCAGGATGGCATAACATCCAGCGGATGAAATCCCTTCGGCGCATCACGAAATCTGTCCATACTGGCAATGCCGCATAAATCTGCCCCTAATGAAAGCATGAGATCTTTAACCATTTGGCTGTTTACTTTATGGCATGCCGATGTATCTTTGTTTGTATGTATAGTTTCTGACTTTTCTGTAATCATGTTGCTTTCTCCCATATCTTTATGCTTCCTATCGAAACGTTTCTCTTCATTGTACATAAAAATACTCATCGCTATCGTCTCCGCACGATTCTTTGACACTTTCTAGAGGCTCATAATCCTTGTTATCGTTTCATTACTATAACACATTTTAACGAAATTGTACATATATTCTTACTTTTCCTAAGTCACATGGAATTATAACAATACCATGCCAAACACCCCAAAGATATGGTAAAATGACTTATGTGCCGACAAAAGACAAAAGAAACCAAGCAATGTCGGGACAAGGTAAAGTGAGTAAGCGTATACTGTAACCACAGCAGGAGGTTGATCATCATGGAATGGGCAGAAGCAATCAGTGAAGCAGTCAACTATATTGAAAGCCATATCACAGAGGACATCACAATATATGACGTGGCAGAGCATGTGAATATTTCCCCCTTCTATTTTCACAAAGGATTCAGCATATTGTGCGGGTATTCCATTATGGAATATGTAAGAAACCGCAGAATGGCGCTTGCAGGGGAAGAAGTTCTTACCAGTGATATTCCGATTATAGATCTTGCAATGAAATATGGTTACGACTCTCCCGACAGTTTTACCAAAGCCTTTTCCCGCTTTCATGGGTATACACCTCTGACAGTGCGCAAGAATAAAACAATGATTAAAACATTTGCGCCGCTGAAACTAACAATCTCATTGAAAGGTGGTTACATTATGGATTACAGAATTGTCAAGAAAGAAGCCTTTACTGTTTTAGGCGCATCAAAGGAATTTACCTATGAAAATCCAAAACAGGAAGTACCGTTGTTCTGGCAGGAGCATTATGCCTCGGGAAAAGGCGAATATGTCTGCGGAATGTTCGGCATTAACATTGACCCTCAATGGGGAACCGAAAAGTTTGAATATCTGATCGCCGATATCTATAATCCGTCCGTAGATATTCCGGACGGGCTTACAGTAAGGACAATCCCTGCCTTTACGTGGGCGGTTTTTCCGTGCAAGGGCGCTCTTCCGCACTCTTTACAGGACGTAAATACGAAAATATTCTCCGAATGGCTTCCGGCATTGCAGGATTATGAATTTGCAGCAGGATATTGTGTCGAAATGTATGACGCGCCAAACAAATATCCCAACGGGACAAATGATGAGAATTATTATACAGAGATATGGATTCCTGTCAAAAAGAAATAAGCTGTTTCGGGGGGATATCGAATGAACAAAGAGTGGTCAGAACTTTGCAAAACCATGCAGGCGCAAATCAAAAAAGAAACGACTTTTCAAGAGGGTATCAATACCCTCTTGGAATTGCGCGGAAAATTAGCCGATGAGCTTTATCAACTCAAAGCAGAATTAAGCCGGGAAGAATTCAATGCTATTCCATTCATGAACGCAGACGGCTACCATAGTAAAACGATTGCATATTCCATATGGCATATTTTTCGTATTGAAGATATTGTTGCACATACTCTTATAAGCCGGGACGAACAGATTTTCTTTTCAGGAAACTATCAGAAACGCATCGCATCTCCAATCATCACAACCGGAAATGAACTTGTAAAACAGCAAATTGCCGATTTTTCAGAAGTTCTAAATTTAGATGCATTATATC
>CAMWXF010000111.1 GCA_947178115.1 uncultured Lachnospiraceae bacterium | reverse complement strand
CTTAACAGACTCCTGCTGTATGAGCGTCGCCAGCCTTTTCCCGGCCCCTGTCTCATCACTTTCATCATACCACGTCTCGATCCCGGACACGCTGTTATCTTCGTAAGAGTTCTGGTGTATGCTTACATAGAGTCTGGCATTCAATCTGTTAGCCTCCTCGATCCGATCCGCCTTATCCACCAGATCATCCGCTTTTCTGGCCAGTACCACCCGATATCCTCTGGCCTGCAGTTTATCCGCCACCTTATCGGCAATTTCTCTGTTGATATCCTTCTCCAATACCCCGGCAAAGACGCATCCCCCGTCCATGCCGCCGTGTCCGGGATCGATTACGATCACCCGGTTCACCTCCGCCTTGGCATTCTCGACTGCTGTAAGCGCCGCACGTCCGGAACCTTTAGTCATCACGCTCGCTACATCGAGTATCTTTGCCTCGTCCGTAGATATCGGAACTTCATGTATCTCCGCCGCGACTACCTTCGACGTGTTCGTCTGTACTGCCATCGCCACGACAACTACCAGAATGCAGATTACTGTCAGCACCCACACAAACGTCCGAAGATACCCTCTGATCTCCTCTCTTCTCCTTTGTCTCCTCTTATAACGCCTTGTTCTTCCGTACATACAAATGATGCTCCTCTCCTGTGTGATCCGCCCATTGGTTTATGAATACAGATTACAGGAAAGGTGCATCAAAATTTCATCATTTTTGCAACATAGTTACATCATTTTTGCAAACTTTTTGCATCATTTGGAAATTTTCAGGAAAAGCTCGTTGATACCGTCATAGAATCCTACCGTGACAATGGTTCTGTCATCGCCTGCACCCGAAAAAACATACTTCTTATAAAATGGTGTGGTCTCTAAAAGCGGGTTATCGCTCTCGTACACTTCAGGCGAAGTAAGCCCCATGTAGGAAGCCCATGCCGCCACCAGCGCATCCGGATCGATCTCCTCCCACTTAAGCCGCGACCGCACATAAAATTCATAGATTCTGCCGTCATCCGCATCGATATAGGCATCGAGCAGACGGTTCTCTTTATTGGCATTTTGTAAACTGCCCAGAAGATTCAGCTTCCAGACCGCCACATTGTTTCTCGGTTCCGGCACATCAATGGCGGAATACAGTGTCGCCTGATAGGAAGCCGGTTGTACTTCTCTGATATCATCTGGCAGGATACCCAGTTCTTTCAGAGTGGCGATCCCGTCATTGGCTGTCTGATAGATCTGCTCGTCCGTAATCTCCCGCCCTGACGGTCCGTTGTGATTGACCACAAAAGCATAAGTGCCTGTCAGTTCCTGATAAGCGGCATCCGTCTCTCTCGTCTGCGAACTTAATTCCGTTCCTGCCGCACTCTGGGAATTGAGACACTGTGATAGAATGAAGAGTTTCTCATTACTGCTAAGCTGGTAACGGTAGCCCTCTCCTCCCGTCTCTTCCTCCCGCGTCCTGATCTGATTTAATATGCCTCTGTCTTTATATTGTGCGATCGCTTCCGGTCCCCATATGGACAGAACGACAACCACGCAAGTCAGCGCAAGGAGCGCCAGATTAAGAATGTATTTCTTCATGCTCCGCCTCCTCTTCCGCTTGCAGAAGGAATCCGATGACGGTCCCTTCTCCGACCGTGCTGTCAATCTCCAGCCGGCTGTCATGCAGCGCCAATATTTCCGTGCTGAGCGCCAGCCCTAATCCTGCGCCGTTTCTGCTGCGCGATCTGGATTTATCCACCATATAGAACGCCTGCGTGATCTTAGACACTTCCTCCGTAGGGATACCTATGCCATAATCTTTGACAATAAAGCGGTATCCACCCTGCTCTTTGTGTCCGCTGATCTCGATCCGTCCCCCTTCTTCTGAGGCTTTACATGCATTGTCCAGAAGATTCACCAATACGGTCTGGATCAGACTGACATCTGCCATCACGACAGCCGGTTCATATGAAAAAACAAACTCCATACTTTTATTCGGAAGGAACATGCTGCGCAGATACTCGTACAGCGTCTCTGCGGATATCGCTCTGATCTTAGCGCCCTCCTTCTTCGTCACAATAATATCAAGCAGCCTGAGAGACATCGTCTCTAATCTTTTGCCTTCCGTATAAATATAATTCGCCGACAGCAGACTCTTCTCCTCATCCAGCTTTCTGGAACGAAGCATGTCCGCATAACCGATAATGGATGTAAGCGGCGTCTTAAGCTCATGTGCAAAAGCGCCCACAAAATCTTCCCTCGCCTGCACTTCCTCCTCCAACTGTCCGATCGTCTCCTCCAGAACCTCCGACATGTGATTGAAGTCCTGCGTCAGCTCGCCCAGTTCATCATTACTGACCTTTCTGGCACGGTAACCGTAATCGCCTGCTGCCATCTCCTTCGTTGCACGCACCAGAATCCTGATCGGTTTCGTCAGGCGTGAAGCAATAAAATACATGATCACGATACCGAACAGCAGCATAAGGATCATCAGCCTCCTGTAGACCGTAAATCCCATCTCCCGCTCCTCAAACACCTGCGTCACATCCCGCAATGTCTCTAAATACAACGATCTGCCTAGAGCGTTAATGCGGCTCTGCGTCTGTATATAATACCGCTCCCCAAGAGGAACCACGCGGTAAGAATAGTGATTTTCCGACGCCGCGTTCAGCAACTCATCATCCGCTTCAAATCCGTCACCGGCATAGAGCACATTCTTCTCCTCGTCACAGATCCGCAGAAGCCGACCTGTTCCCTGCCCGCTTGTCTCCAGATTAGAAGCAATCTGTTCCACCGAGCTGTCCTGCAGCAGATCGTATTTGACAGGCACGTTTAATGCCGCTGTCTCAAATGCGAACCGCAGTATATTATTTTCATCCAGCGCCTGGCCGACCTCTCTTTCCAGAGACGTCTCAAACACATAATTGACAAAATAAAAACCGCTAAAACCAAGCGTAAGGGCTATGATAATCGTAGTCCACAACAAAAGCTTCTGAGAAAACTTCATGTTATACCCCTATATTTCCAACCGATATCCAATCTTATAAACCGCCACGAGATTTCTTTCCCATCCCAGTTTCCTTCTCAAACGCTGTACATGGATGTCCAGCGTCCTGCTGTTGGCATAATACTCGTCATGCCAGACCCGTTCATAGAGATTCTCCCGGAACAACGCCACATTTCTGTTCTCCGCAAAGAGCATCAACAGATCGAATTCCTTGCTGGTAAGCGGTACCGGATTGCCGTCCCGCGTCACCCGTCGCGCCTCAATATCAATCTCGATCCCACCCATAGTCAGTTTCTTATCCGACTTATTGTAACGGCGCAGCACCGCCTCCACCCGGGCCAGAAGCTCCGTCACGTCAAAAGGCTTGATCAGATAATCATCCGCTCCCAGCTTAAGTCCTTTGACCCGGTCTTTCACCTCGTGTTTTGCCGAAATAAAAATAACCGGCACCTTATAAGGTCTGATATATTCCATCACATCATAACCGTCCGCCCCGGGCAGCATAATGTCTAAAAGCACGAGGTCAAACGTATCCTTCTCAACCGCATCGATGGCCGCCAGCCCGTCCTCCGCGGCAACACAATAATATCCCGCCGCCGACAGATTCATGTCGATCAGGTCACGAATCGGTTTTTCATCATCCACAATCAGTATCTTTATCATGTCTCCGGACTCCACCCCCAATAGGCTCTCGCCTTCTCCACAAGTTCCGCCACCGTGTCTTCATCGCTGCAGCGAACCTTCTTTTTCACTTCTGTATCCGTCTCGAACCCGCTGGTACGCTGATAATAAATTGCATAGTCGGATCGGACAACTACCTCATTCTGATTTCCCGCATTACTGTAACGCGCCAACACCAGAATGTCTTTCATGCCGTCCCCGTCAATATCCCTGCAGCTGATTCCCTTGAGTGCATACAGGTTATCAAAATCGCCCATAGGCTGAAAGCTCCACACGATCTCCCCCTGTTCGTTCACCAGATAGATCATAAAAGTGGCAAACTCCGCCATCGTGTAACTTCCCGGCATGACTTCAAGATATCCAAGCTTCTCAAATTGTCTGGAATAATCCTGTTCGGCAGTGATTACAAAGCCGTTCTTAAGAAGCTCCGCCTTAGTCGATGCCGTATAGAGAAATTCTGTCGAAAAACCGTCCCGCACATAGGCGATAATGCTCTCCGCGCTCTTGTTCATCCCATACCGGTTGATTTTATCCGAAATGCGATAATCACGATAGAATCCTTCGTCACTCTGGAATAATACATCTCCTACCTTATAATCCTTGACTGCATATGTACCTGTCTTATTTCTGCAGTCGGCGATCAGTATGATATCCATTCTGCCGTCCCTGTTCAGATCCTGAAAAGAGACCGCGGAGATGGCGCGGATCGGCTGTTCCAGACTGCCGATATTCCAACTGTTGGCGGCGAGTTGATCCGTTCTGTACACCACGGTTCCGTCCTCCGCCGTCAGGAAAAGAGCCAGGCGATGATACTTCGCTTCCATGGCAGGCACCAGATAGACATTACCGAAGCACTTCGTCTCAATCGGAAAGATCTGATTCTCAATCACACGAAAGCCATACTCATCAATCTCCCGCCGTCTCTCAATTGCCTGTAACCGCTCCTGATAGTCCTCATAATCCGCAAGAAGCTGACGGTCGTCCTCGGCAGACTCTTCGTTTGCCAACACAACTGCCGAGGATTCAAAAAGCAGCAGCATTGCAATACCAATCTCTATTAATTTTGTCAACACTTTAATCTTACGCAATTTGTACCCCGACTTTTCTTTCGTTTCAGCCTATCCGGCGCAAGAGAACATTTTGTGCTATCTGCCCTCTGCACCTATTATCAGGCACCTTTTGACACCCGAATTCTACACATTAATCTCCGCCTTCACCCCAAGCAGCTCCCGATTCTCCGCAAGGATCGGCTCCACCACTTCCTTCAGGAAATTCTCCACCTGTAGAGGCGCACGCCCTACATACTTAGACGGATCCATGGTCTTTAAGAGGTCTTCCTCCGACATGTTAAAGGCGGGATCATTGGCAATCAGCTGTAGCAGATTGTTCTCCTTACCCTCACGCTTCACATTAGCGCCCGCCTCCATGGACAACTCTCTGATCTTCTCATGCAGTTCCTGACGGTTGCCGCCCATCTTCACGGCATCCATCATGATATTCTCCGTCGCCATGAAAGGAAGCTCACTCATCAGACGCTTGGTAATCACTTTGTCATATACTACCAGACCATCCACCACGTTCAAGCACAGATCCAGAATACCGTCGATGGCTAAGAACGCCTCCGGGATGGACAACCTCTTATTCGCCGAATCATCCAACGTCCTTTCGAACCACTGTGTAGCCGAGGTGATTGCCGGATTGAGTGCATCGATCATCACATACCTTGACAGAGACGCAATCCGCTCACTTCTCATCGGATTACGCTTATATGCCATGGCGGAGGAGCCGATCTGACTCTTCTCGAACGGCTCTTCCACCTCTTTCAGATGCTGTAACAGCCTGATATCATTGGACATCTTATGGGCGGAAGCCGCAATGCCCGCCAGCACATTGCACACTCTCGTATCTACCTTGCGCGAATAGGTCTGTCCCGACACCGGATAACACTTATCAAATCCCATCTTTGCGGCGATCATCGGATCAATCTTATCGATCGTTTCCTGATCTCCGTCGAAGAGTTCCAGGAAGGAAGCCTGCGTTCCCGTTGTCCCCTTAGAACCCAACAGCTTCATTGTAGACAACACATACTCTAAATCCTCCAGATCCAGACAGAACTCCTGTGTCCATAAAGTCGCTCTCTTACCCACGGTCGTAGGCTGCGCCGGCTGGAAATGGGTAAATGCAAGCGTCGGCAGATTCTTATACTGCTCCGCAAACTTCGCCAGCTCGGCAATCACATTCACCAGCTTCTTTTTTACCAGCTTAAGTGCCTCAGTCATCACGATAATATCCGTGTTATCTCCCACATAACAGGAGGTAGCGCCCAGATGAATGATTCCCGCCGCCTTGGGGCACTGCTGCCCATACGCATAGACATGACTCATCACATCATGCCGCACTTCCTTCTCACGAGCCTTCGCCACGTCATAATTAATATCCTCAGCATGGGCTTTCAGCTCATCGATCTGCTCCTTAGTGATAACAGGATGCCCGTTCTGACTAAGCCCCAGTTCCATCTCCGTCTCCGCAAGTGCGATCCACAGCTTCCTCCACGTCCTGAACTTCATATCCGGTGAAAAAATATACTGCATCTCCTTACTGGCATATCTCTCCGATAACGGACTTACATATCTGTCTGTACTCATTATTCATTCTCCATTTCCATATTATAGTTTACAATTTTTGTCTACAAAGTATATAAAGTCTACCGGCAGAGTTCACAAAATGTTCTCGAAGCCGTCCTGCGCAGGAACATGAGATTTTCTTAATATTCCGTCAACCGACCAGCAATTTCGGGACATGGATGTCCCGAAAAGCCCGTAATGAGCCCGGATGGCGAATAG